>JBFJTO010000162.1:0-4200 GCA_041625295.1 Acidimicrobiia bacterium
GATTGGCAGGTAGCCCGAGTCGCGGCTGTGCTCGGGTATGGAGAACTGGCGATGCGATTCGCCCGCCGTTCGCTCGAGGTTTGCGAAGCGAACGAGCTGTCTTCGTTCTACGGCGGATATGCGCACGAGGCCATCGCCCGTGCCGCCGAGACCATGGGCGACGAGGCCACCCGGGACCTCCACATTGCCGAGTCCCGAACCCTGGCTCTCGACATCGAAGACGAAGACGAACGACACATGCTGCTCGCCGACCTCGAATTGATGGGGCTCTAGCCGCCCAGACCGGCAGACAGAAATACGCTCAAGCGATCCCAGGCGAGCTCTGCCGCGGCGGAGTCGTATTCGGGCCGCCCTAGCTCGAAGAACCAGTGCTGCGTGCCCGGGTACCGGTGCACCTCCAGTGCCAGCCCCTCCAGGGCAATGGTCGCCTCCATCAACGCCACCTCGTCGGCGTCCATGAATTCGTCACGATCCGCGTAATGCAACTGATACGCCGCCCTCGCGCCTGCGAAGTCGATCGTCTGCGTCCCATAAAAGGCCGCCACGGCCGCGACATTCTCGGGAACCCGGATCGAAGCCCATAGACCGAGCGAGGCACCCATCGACATGCCCACGATTCCAATGCCCGGCCGTACAGCTCTCTCTGCGAGAAGTTCTACCGAGGAGAGAGTCATCCTGGCTAGACGGTTGGCATCGGATGCGGCCAGACCGGCCTCAGCATCGAGGGGGTCGATGAAGAGCTTTCCGTCGTTCATGTCGGGTGCCAGGACCGTGTACCCCTCATCCGCGAGGCGATCGGCGAGTTGCCGGACACCTCCCGTCAGACCCCACCACGAGTGGAGGAGCAGCACCCCGGGGCCGACTCCAGAACGGGGTGATACGAAATAGGCCGAATCGGACACGGATGCGAGGCTAACCCACCGTTACCCTGCCGCCGTGAGCGAGCGCAGGGGTCTCTGGTACGCGCTGGCCGCGGCCATTCTGTTCGGTGTGTCGGGCGTGGTTGCGGCCGACGTTTTTGCGTCGATCGATCCACTTGCCGTTGCCCAGTTTCGTTCGGTCATTGCGGCTCTCATTCTGGGAGGCTTTGCATACCGTCGGCGCCGCAGCGGACACGAAGGAAAGCTCCTCCAACTGGCACTGTTCGGCGGCCTGCTGGCCGCGGTGACTATCACCTATTACTGGACGATCGATCGGCTGGGTGTCGGACCCGGCGTCACCCTGCAGTTCGTTGGGCCGGTGATGGTGCTGGCGTGGATGCGGATCGTGCAGAAACGCCGGGTGGGGAGAACCGCCTGGATCGCCGCGGGCGCCGCCATAGTGGGAATCACCCTGGTCACCCGAGCATGGAATCTCGATGCCCTGGATCCGCTGGGCGTGCTTGCCGGGCTCGGCGCCGCGGTCACGTTCGCCGCCTATCTGCTGGCGGGAGAAAGGTTGGGAAGGTCGGTGTCCGCCCTGGCCATGACCGCATACGGATTCGCGTTTTCCGCCCTGATTCTGGTGGTGGCGGTCCCTGTCGAGATGCCTCCGTTCACAACCGGAGTCTGGGTTCAACTGGTCTGGATCGGTCTGGCCGGAACCGCGGCGCCATTCCTCCTCGAGATCGCCGCGGTCAAACGCGCAGATCCCGGAAAGGTCGGGGTGATCGCCACCGCCGAACCGGTCGTGGCCACCGCTGCCGCCTGGCTGGCGCTCGGCCAGGCGCTGACAGTCATCCAGGTCGTCGGGGCCGCGCTGGTTCTAGCCGGGGTCGCCTCGATACATCTGCTGACGCGGCCAATCGGTCACAGGGTTCCCCCTTCAGCCGTTTGAGGGAGTCCAGACCTTTGGCTTGTGATCGGGGCCGAGGAGGCGTGCCCGCCGTATCACGGCCTCACCAAACACGAGATCGGGGTTGTCGATGGATCCGAAGAAACCGGCGAGGTCATATCGAAAGATCCCCAACCCCGAAATACGCTCGCGCTCTTCGGGCCCGGTGTGCGGGATCACGCGGCCCCAGGCAGCCAGTTCACCGGGACCGGACCCGCTGCCGACCGGCCAGTGGAAGCCAACCTCAGGATTGACGAGAACGTTGCGCCATTTCTTCGAGGTCGAACGGGTCGCAAACCACACGGCTCCGGCTGTGAAACCGGGAGCAACCGGAGCCACGTGAGGAAGACCCGCGGCGTCAGCGGTGGCCATGTAGGCGAACCACTTGATCTCGGTCGCCGCAGCCGTGAAGTCCTCCCAGAGCACCCACCACACTTTACGCGGCGGCATACACTCGCCGGGTGAACCAGGCCGTCGCTCCCCTCCGGATTTCCGAGTTTCGATCCTTGTGGATCGTGTCGATCTTTTCGAACGTGGGGTCCTTCCTCCAGTCGGTCGCCGGCGCTTGGCTGATGCTGGAAATGACCCACTCGGCCACATGGGTCGGGTTGATGGTCGCCTCGGGGACACTGCCGCTCCTGTTCCTCGCGCTGGCTTCCGGAGCCATCGCCGACCTGGTCGATCGATCCAAGGTGCTGCTGGGCAGCCAGATCCTCATGGGCGGTTCGGCGGCGGCCATGGCCGCGGTGGCCGCAACCGACCGCATGACTCCGGCGATCCTGCTGGGACTGGGCCTGATGCTCGGCGTCGGCATGGCGTTCAACCTTCCGGCCTGGCAGGCGATGGTCCCCGACCTGGTGCCCAGGGGGATGGTGGCATCAGCCGTGGCGCTCAACTCGGTGGCGTTCAACACCGCCCGCGCCGTGGGTCCCGCCCTGGGAGGGCTGATCGTGGCGACCGCCGGTCCGGCAACTGCGTTCGCCCTCAACGCGGCCTCTTACATAGGTGTGATCGCCGTGATCGCATCGATCAAGGGCCGGCTGTCACGGGCTGACCACGAATCGACCTCGATCTCGAATGCGATCGCTCTCGGGGTCCGGTTTGCCCGCTTCACCCGACCGTTCCGGATGCTGCTCATGCTGGCCGCTCTGTTTGCCCTCACGTCGTCGGTCGTTCAAGCGGTGCTTCCGAGTCGAACCACAGAACTGGGCGGCTCCGCGGCAACCTACGGCGTTCTGCTCGGATCGATGGGGCTGGGAGCGCTGTTCGGCGCATTCACCCGTCACGGCGTGGTCTCCTCACTGGGAAAACGCTCGGTCCCGACCACGATCTGGCTGTTCGGCATCGCCGGGGTCTGGCTGGGGTTGGCTCCGACAACCACCGTGGCCGTCCCGGCGCTCCTGCTGGCCGGGGCATGCTGGGTGTGGACCCTGACCACCACCAACGCCACCGCCCAGCTGATGTCGCCCGATTGGTTGCGGGGCCGCACCATGAGCATCTACACGCTCGCTTTCGTGGGTGTCGTCCCTCTCGGGTCGATCCTGGCGGGTGCTCTCGCCGATCAGATCGGAGCAGGACACGCCACTGTGTTGCTTTCTGTGTTCACGATCGTGCTTGGTCTGGCGAGCCGGGCCTTCGGAATCCCCGCACTCGGGGACGTTTCCACACCCGAATTCAGCGATGAGAGGCCCTTTCCCGACCACGTGGCCACGGAGGGCGGCCCGGTGATGGTCATAAACACGTGGATGATCGAAGCGGCCCGGGTCGATGCCTTTCTCGAAGCGATGAACGAGTTGCGCCTGGTGAGACTCACCACGGGCGCATACAGGTGGCGTCTCTATCGCAACGCCAACCACCCTCAGCGGGTCAGCGAGATCTTTCTGTGCATTTCCTGGGACGAGCATCTTGCGCAGCATCGACGGATAGATGATGCCTCCGCCGAGACGATCCGGCGCGCCCGTGCTTTCGATACCGGTGATGGGCCCGAGACCCGGCACCTGGTCGCCGTGGATGTGGCGCACCCGGAGGATTGGGAATCGCTCGTGGCCGCGCATGAGGCGTATCACCGCGCCGACGGATCGATACCCCTAGATGGTTGACCTGCAACCGGAACCGCAATCGGGGTGTTCATATCCATGATGGACGACCTCACCCCACGTCTGGCATCCGATCTCGACGATGCCTTCCCCGAGCTCGTCCGCGCCCTTCAGGCAGACCTCTATTCGGGTCTGCGCAGCCTGGGCGGTATCGACTTCGAAGACCTCACTCAAGAGACGTTCATCCGGGCCTATCGGGCTCTTAGAACATACGAACCGGAGCGGATTCGTGACTTGAGCTTGAGAGGGTGGATCTGGACCATCGCGCTCAATCTGGGACGGAACCACGCCC
>JBFJTO010000163.1:0-4172 GCA_041625295.1 Acidimicrobiia bacterium
CAGAGATGGGGCGATCTTCCCGAGTTGTCATCGTGGCAGGCAACATCGGAAGTCGAGGGCGCATTCCGACCTTAAGCTCTCGTCATCACCAAACCAGGAGTCGACATGCAGGTTGTTTCTATTCGCAACCTCTCGCGGATTGACGCAGATGGCCTGATCGTGGGCATGTACCCGGGGCGGCGACCCGCTCCCGGCAACACCGCGGTCCTCAAGGAGCTCGGTTGGGCGCGCCGCGCCCTCTCCGATGCAGGCTTCGACGGAGACCGGGGCCAGGTCGCGGTGTTGCCCGGTGCCGGTGCCTCGCTGCCCGCGCGTGTCGCCTTTGTCGGCCTCGGCGACGAGGTCGACGTGGAGGTTCTTCGCCAAGCCGCCGGAGCGGGCCAGCGGGCCCTCGACACCGACTCGGTGGCCACCACTCTCCACAGGGTTCCCCTCGATGGCGCAATGGGAGCTGCTCTCGAGGGCATCGGTCTGGCGGCCTATAGATTCGACACGTACCGGTCCTCGGCCAAGAAACGCCCAGCCCTATCAGTGCAGCTGCTTGGAGGGGGTCCACCCGACGAGAAAGCGGTGAAGAGGGCGGGCATCGTTGTGGACGCGGTCTCGATGGCCAGAGACCTGGTCAACGAGCCATCTGCTGCCAAGGGACCGATGACTTTTGCCGACCGGGTCGCGGGCCGTGCCGAGGGGTCGGGGGTGTCGGTCGAGGTGTGGGACGCGGATCGGCTCCGCGGTGAGCGAATGGGCGGCATCCTCGGCGTGGGTGCCGGGTCCGACCAGCCACCATGTCTCGTCATCATGGCTCATCGCCCTCGGCGTCCTCGAGCCAGGTTGGCCCTGGTCGGAAAGGGGATCACATTCGACTCCGGTGGCCTCAGTCTGAAGACGGGGACGGGCATGGAGACCATGAAGACGGACATGTCGGGAGCGGCGGCGGTGTGCGCGGTCGCGATCGCCGCTGCCTTGTTGGAGCTACCTGTAGAAGTCGTGTCCTACGCCGCCATGGCTGAGAACATGCCCGGTGGAGGAGCTCAGCGACCGGGTGATGTCCTGACCATTCGCAACGGCAAGACGATCGAGGTCCTCAACACAGATGCCGAAGGCAGGCTCGTGCTTGCCGACGCCCTGGCTCTCGCGGCCGAGGCGGAGCCCGACTTGATCGTGGACATTGCGACGCTCACCGGCGCATGCCACGTGGCCCTCGGAGACAAGATCGCGGGGCTCTTTGGGGACGACGAGGCGGTGCCCCGGGTGGCTGCTGCCGCCGAGACGGCCGGTGAGAGGGTATGGCACCTGCCCCTTCCGGCCGACTATCGGAGCATCATCGACTCTGAGCTCGCCGACATGAAGAACACCGTGGGTGGCAGATACGGTGGAGCCATCGCGGCAGCGTTGTTGCTCAAGGAGTTCGTCGCCGATCGGCCCTGGGCCCATCTCGATATCGCCGGTCCGGCCCGGGCAGAAAAGGCAGAGCACTACATCCCCCGAGGTGGGACCGGATTTGGGGTCAGGACTCTCCTCGATCTCGTGGAAGGCCTGTCCTGACCTGATGATCTACCTCGATCACGGAGCCACGACACCGATGCGACCGGAGGCCTGGGACGCCATGGCTCCGTTCGCGACGACTGTGTTCGGGAATCCGAGCGGATCCCACAGCGTGTCTCGCCAGGCGAAGAACGCGCTCGAAGAGGCCCGAGAGGAGGCGGCGGCCATGCTGGGCTGTGCCTCACTGGAGGTGGTGTTCACCGGGGGCGGAACGGAGTCGGATGTATTGGCGCTGGCGGGGTACACGACAGGAGGGGGCGGCGTGGTCACCTCCGCCGTCGAACACGAGGCCGTTCTCGAGACTGCTGCTGCGCTGACTCGGAGGGGATCGAAAGTGGTCGTGGTGCCCGTCGATTCCCTAGGGAGGGTCGACCCGGAGAGAGTGTCGGCCGCCGTTGACCGGGAAACCACCGTGGTTTCGGTCATGGCCGCCAACAACGAGACCGGCGTCATCCAACCCATTTCCGAGATTTCCAGGCTGGTGCGCAGCTCCCATCCACATGTTCGAATTCACACCGACGCCGTCCAGTACTTCGCATCCAAAGATGTGAACGTGTCCGAGTTCGGGGTCGACCTGCTCTCCCTGTCAGCACACAAATTCGGGGGTCCCAAGGGCGTCGGTCTCCTCTATGTCAAAGAGGGAACCGAGTTGGAACCGGTCCTCCATGGAGGTGGCCAGGAGATGGGAAGGCGATCGGGAACCCAGAACGTCATGGGGGTCGTGGGGATGGTGGCCGCGATGCGGGCTGCGACATCTGACCGGGCTCGCTACCGGCGGGATGTCGAAGAGGCCCGACGGCGGTTCGAATTGGCACTGGAAGGTGTGGGATTCCGAACCGTTCCGGATTCGCTCGTTCAGCACAGCCACCTGAGTTTCCCCGGGGTCGTCAACGAGACGCTCGTCATCAAGCTCGATAGACGCGGATTGGCAGCCTCGGCGGCCTCCGCCTGCCAATCGGGAGCATCAAAAGTTAGCCATGTCCTCACCGCCATGGGTTACGACCGCGATCAGGCGCGCCAATGCGTTCGTTTCACATTTGGCTGGACCACCAGACCTGATGAGGGAGAACAGGCAGCGGCGATCGTTCTCGAGAGCCTGGAGTCCCGGTGAAACGGGTGCTGGTGGCAATGTCAGGGGGCGTCGATTCCTCGGTGGCCGCAGCCCTCATGGTCGAGGCCGGCCACGAAGTGATCGGGGCAACACTGAAACTGTGGCAGGGCCCGGCCGGCCAGGCACCGACGGCCGGATGCTGCACGGTGGCCGATGCCGAGGACGCCCGGCGCGTCGCTGCCCAGCTCGACATCCCCTATTACGTCTTGGACTACACCGAGGAGTTCATGGGTGACGTCGTGGATAGGTTCGTGGACGACTACGTCAACGGAGCCACTCCCAATCCCTGCATCGAGTGCAACCGCACGGTCAAGTTCTCCCGCCTGCTGAAACGAACCCGCGAGCTCGACTGCCATCTGCTGGTGACCGGCCACTACGCCCAGACTCGACGGGTCGCCGATGGGTGGGCCCTGTACCGGGGCGTTGATGCCACCAAGGATCAGTCCTACGTGCTGTCGATGCTCGGGCAGGAGCAGCTCGAGATGGTCAGATTCCCGGTGGGGGCCATGTCCAAGTCGGAGACCAGAGCGATCGCTGATCGCCTGGGTCTGCGCACGGCCTCGAAACCGGATAGTCAGGATATCTGTTTTGTCGGTGCCGGCGGGTATCGCGAGTTCTTGCTCTCACGGGCAGGGTCAGCCCACCGCCCCGGACCGATAGTCGATATGGAAGGCACGGAGGTTGGGAGGCATCGCGGGGTGGCCAATGTCACCATTGGCCAGCGTCACGGGTTGGGGGTTGCCGTGGGAGAACCGAGATATGTGGTCGATATCGACGCTCGCACCGCGACGGTGACGGTCGGAACTCATCCCGACCTGGCGGTCGAGGAGCTTGTCGTGAAAGGTCTCTCCTGGGTGATGGACGAGCGACCCGGGAGGGTCGAAGTCCAGTTTCGCGCACACGGCGAGGTGGCTCCCGGCGTCATGGAGGGCTCGCGCATCCGCTTCGATCGAGCTCAATTCGGGGTTGCACCCGGTCAAACCGCCACCCTCTACGACGGCAACCTGGTCCTGGGCGGGGGGATAATCACTTCGACGCGCTGATCTACCATCCCTCGACGATGGTCTCAATCTCTCCCGCCGAACTGGTCGGCTACCTGGCGTCGGCGTTGGTCGTGATCTCGCTGGCGATGACGTCGCTCCTCAAGTTGAGAATCCTCAATCTCGCCGGGGCGATCACCTTCGTCGGTTACGGGTTCCTGATCGATTCCATTCCGATCATCATCACCAACGTTGCCATCGTGGTGCTTAACGTGACCTTTTTGGCCCGAACCGCGCGTACGGAGACTTTCTTCCGTGCCCTCGAGGTCGAACCCGAGTCGGCCTTCGTCGAGGAGTTCCTGAGGTTCTACCGAGCCGACATCGCACGCATCGTTCCCGAGTTCACAGGGGTCGAACCCGGTGACTCTGTGGTGTGGCTGTTACGCGATGCGGTACCGGCGGGAATCCTGGTGGGCAGGGTGAAGGATGGCGCCTTCGTCGTGGCTCTCGACTACGTGATCCGACCGTACCGGGAC
>JBFJTO010000164.1:0-4128 GCA_041625295.1 Acidimicrobiia bacterium
ACCAAGTCGGTTCTGATCACCTCTGGAATGACCGTCCGCAAGTTGAACGTTCCCGGATACGAGAGATTCACGGGCGCGGGTGTCTATTACGGCGCCAGTGTGAGCGAGGCCGCCCACTTCCAGGATGAAGAGGTCTTCGTGATCGGAGGGGCAAACTCTGCGGGCCAGGGAGCGATGATGTTCTCGAGGTTCGCCTCCAGAGTGACCATGGTGGTGCGCGCCGAGTCTCTGGGCGAGAAGATGTCGCAATACCTGATCGACCAGATCGAGGCCACGCCCAACATCGAAGTGATGACGGGCACGCAGGTCATCGAGGTCCAGGGCGAAGACCACGTCGAGGCGATCGTCCTCAAGACCAATGGCGAAGAGACCACGGTGCCTGCGGCGGGGATCTTCATCTTCGTGGGGGCGGTGCCGCACACCGCTTTCCTGAACGACCTGGTCGCCACCAACCGCCAGGGTTTCATCCTCACCGGCCCGGACCTGTTCGTCGAAGGGAAGCGGCCCAAAGGATGGACTCCCGACCGCGACCCATACCTCCAGGAGACCAGTGTTCCCGGGATCTTCGCGGCGGGCGATGTCCGCCACGGGGTGATTCGTCGGGTGGCGTCGGCTGTCGGCCAGGGTTCGGTGTGCATCTCGTTCATCCACGAGTATCTGGCGTCGGTGTGACCGAGACCCGCCTCGCCGAGCTTCGCAGGGTTTCCCTGTTCGCAGAGCTTCCCGACACCGATCTGGAGCGACTGGCTGCCGAGACCGAAGAGGTCCGGCTCGAACCTGGGTCGATTCTGTTCCAGGAGGGCGATACCGGCGAGCGCGCCTACGTGATCGTGTCCGGCGAGGTGGAGATCCTCAAGGTCTCCGGTCCCCGTGAGGTGCTCCTGGCGGTGCGAAAAGACTGCGAAGTGATCGGGGAGATGGCGCTGCTCCAGGCGGCCCCCCGCAGCGCCACCGCCCGTGCCCGCACCGAAACCGCGCTTCTCACCATCACCAAGGGACACCTCGACGAGTTGTTGGCCACGAGCGCGACTGCGATGCGGGCCATGTTCTCCACACTGCTTGTTCGCTGGCAGGAGACCCAACAGCAGATCCGCCACAGCGAACGAATGGCCCAACTGGGCACCCTCACCGCCGGGGTCGCCCACGAGTTGAACAATCCGGCCGCGGCCGTGAAGAGAGCTGCCGGCCACCTGGGCACGACGGCCGGTTCGCTGGCCGTGGAGATGCTCAACGCCTTTTCCGTGCTCGAGCCCGGCGACGGCGCACTGTTGGAACGGCTGGCCGCCGCCCTGAACGACTCGACACCTCTCACCGACCCGATCGCCCAATCCGACCGCGAAGCCGAACTGGAAACGCTCTTCGAGAAGCTGGGTCTGGCCGAACCATGGCGGCTCGCCACCGAGGCCGCCTCGGCGGGTCTCGGCTACGACAGCGTCCTGACGGCGCTGGGAGACGTCACCGGAAGACGGGCCGCCGCTGCCCTGGGTCTTTCACTGACATTGACCTCGCTGACAAAGGTCGCCGGTGAGATCGGCGAAGGTGCCCACCGGATCTCTGAAATCGTCAGATCCCTGAAGAGCTATTCATACCTCGACCAGGCGCCCATACAGGACGTCGACATCCGTAAGGGGATAGAGGACACACTGGTTCTCCTGGCACACAAGACGCGAGGTGTCGAGATCGCGCGGTCGTATGCCGGCGAACTGCCAGTGATAACAGCCAACGGAACCGAACTGAACCAGGTGTGGACCAACCTTCTGGACAACGCCATCGACGCCACCGGAGACGGCGGTCACATCCAGGTCCGGGTTGGCGCCGACGGTGACATGGTGGTGGTCGAGGTGGAGGATGATGGGCCGGGCATCCCAGAAGACATCCGCGCCCGGGTGTTCGACGCCTTCTTCACGACCAAGCCTCCCGGCAAGGGAACCGGGTTGGGTCTCTCGCTCAGCTACCGGATCGTCGTGCTCGATCATCGTGGCGACCTGACGGTGACCTCACAGCCGGGCAAAACGGTGTTTCGAGTGGAACTTCCCATCCAAGCCGCGGCGGACTGAATCGACGGGAAGGTGTTCAGCGGACCTCGATGCGGGTTACCCGCCGACCCCGCACCGATGTGACTCGCAGCGACCGGCCGGCGACATCGACCTCATCACCGACCGCCGGGACTCTCCCCAGCATTCCCATCACCAGACCCGCCGAAGTGTTCCAATCCCCATCGGGCAGATCGGACTCGATCAGGTCGCCCAGATCTTCCACGGGAAGGGCAGCGTCGATCGAGAACCCTCCTTCGATTTCTCGAATCGGGGCTTCGTCGTCAACGACACCGAGCAGTTCCTCGGCGATGTCCTCGATGGTGACCAGGCCGGCCGTCCCGCCGAACTCGTCGACGACGACAGCCAGGTGGGTCCCCGTGGCCTGCATCTCCCTGAGAAGGTCGAACACCCTCTTCGACTCGGGGACCGCCAGCGGCGGCCGGGCCCGCGGTCCCACCGGAGTGTTCCGATCGCCGGACCCGATCGCAACCAGATCGACCAGTCTCACCACTCCCACGATGTCCTCCACGGTGCTTCGGTACACGGGCAACCTTTTGTGGCCCGTCTCGAGGGCGAGGGCTATCGCTGCGGACACGGACTCCCCTTCGCCGATGGCGACGATGTCGGTCCGGGGCACCATCAGATCATCGGCACGGCGATCCCCCAGCCGAAAGGCCCTCTCGATCATCGTCAAGTCGCCTGAGGTGATCTCACCTTCCCGTGCGGCTCGCGAGGCCAGCCTTCTCAGCTCGTCTTCTGTGACGGTGGGCGAGGTGGTCACACCCTTGCCGGGCATCTGGAGATCGGCCACCCAGACCAGGGCCGACACCAGCGGTCGCAGAACCCTCTCGAGGACTGCGATCGGACCCGACACGAACAAGGCCACCCTGTCGGGGTGCCGGACCGCATAGGTCTTGGGGATCGCCTCGGCATAGATGAACAGGAGAACGGTGAGGATCACTGAAGTGACGGTGACACCGAGCGGCCCAAACCAGCGGTCGGCGAGTATCCCCGCCACGGTCGCCGCGGCGATCTGAGACAGGAGTGCGGTGAGCAGAACCGCATTGAGCACCCGGGGAAGCCGATCCAGCAACGCCGCGAGCCGCCGATGGGAACGGCTTTCCCTCTTGGCGAAGCTGGCCGCCCGGACCGCAGGTATTCGCAACAAGGCCGTCTCGGCCGCGGCGACGAACATCGACACCAAGAACGCAATCGGAAGACCTATCAACAAAGGGGCGTCGCGACTGAAATCCATTCACGCCGAGTCAAGCAGAAGGATGCCGGACGGGGAGACCACTCCCAAGCGTGCGGAAAGCGCGATCTTCAGGCTCCGGATACCCCTACAAGCTTCCACGCCACCCGTGTAGTTTGGCCGACAGGAGGGAGTGGATGAGGAGCCGGCGTGGCGCCGCCGCAATCCTTTTGGTATTGGCCTTGGCGGTTTCGCTCGTCCTGGCGACCAAGGCAAAGCCACAGGTGCCCGAGATCGAAGCTTCGCCTCCGACAACCACCTCGACGATTGCAGCCACGACCACCACCCGGCTGGAGACCACCACCACTGCCATGTCGACGACCACAACGACCCTTGCCGTTGTGGACGACGCACCACCCACGGTGGATCTGCGCGCCGACACCTTCGAAGAACTGCGCGCAGTCTGGGACCAGATCGACGCCTATTGGGCATGGCTGAACGCCCATCCCACCGATGACCCCGCCGTTCTCGGGGTGATCTTCGACCCCGACGGCGTGGAGTACGCAAGACAGATGGAGACCATGGCCGGCCTCGCGAACGATGGTCTCCGACTTATCGCACCCACGGCTATCGGGGAAGTAACGGCCTTCGGGTGCTGCCCCGATCCTCAAACCGAAATGGATAGCGGTTCGATCACCCTGGCACTTCGGACTACGTGGTCTGACGATCATCGCGCGGTCCTCGTGGATACTGCCGACCAAGTTGTCGAGGAGTTCCCGGGATGGCGTCTCCAGTCATGGCTAGTAACGCTGAGGCTGTCGAAGTCGGGGGGCTGGCTCGTCGAGGAGCTAGCGGGCCAATGATCCTCGCTATGGCCGTCGCCGTGATGCTTCAAGTCGC
>JBFJTO010000165.1:0-4127 GCA_041625295.1 Acidimicrobiia bacterium
CGGGAGTGCGCCGAGAAAGGTGTACGGGGGTTGGTGGTCATCACTGCAGGCTTCAGTGAGGTGGGAGGCGAAGGAGCCACCATGGAGGCGGAGTTGCTGGACATCGTTCGCGATGCCGGGATGAGGATGGTGGGGCCCAATTGCATGGGTCTCGTGAACACCGCAGTCTCCGTGAACATGAACGGAACCTTTGCGCCCACCTATCCGCCCGCCGGGAACATCGCCATGTCGTCCCAATCGGGTGCGCTGGGTTTGGCGATTCTCGACTACGCGCTGCGCAACCGGCTCGGCATCTCCCAGTTCGTCTCCATGGGCAACAAGGCCGATATCACCGGCACCGATCTGCTTCTGGCCTGGGAAGATGACCCGGCGACCGATGTGATCCTCCTGTATCTCGAATCCTTCGGCAACGCTCGACGTTTTGCCCGTGCCGCCCGCAGGATCGCCAAGAGAAAGCCGATAGTTGCGGTGAAGTCGGGGAGGACGGCTGCCGGGAGCCGCGCCGCCTCATCACACACGGGGGCCCTGGCCTCTTTGGACGTGGCCGTCGATGCCCTCTTCGACCAGACCGGTGTGATCCGGGTCGACACTCTCGAGGAGATGTTCGCCGTGGGCTCGCTCCTGGCGAACCAGCCGATTCCCAAGGGTTCCAGGGTCGGCATCATCACAAACGCGGGCGGGCCGGCCATTCTGGCGGTCGATGCCCTCGAAGCCAGGGGATTGCACATCCCCGTATGCTCCGCAGGGTTACGGGAGAAACTGGCCGCCAAACTCGCGCCCAACGCGTCGACCCACAATCCCGTCGATCTCATTGCCGGGGCGACCGCGCAGCAGTATCGAGATTGCCTGCCCCTCATGCTCGAGAGCGGCGAGTTCGATTCCGTGCTTGCTGTATACGTTCCCTTGTCGATGGAGGGGATCGCCACGGTGGGCACTGCCATTCGCGAGGTTGCCGCCGGGTACACGGGCGAGTGCACGTTGCTGTCGGTGTTCATGCAGGCGGAGCAGGCTTCCCAATACCTGTCCGGCCCCACCAAGACCGTCCCGGTGTTCCAGTTCCCGGAGGGTGCCGCCATTGCTCTCGCACGCGCCACCAGGCACGGTGAATGGCTACAGCGCGACCCGGGAGTGCTGAGACAGAGAGATGGCCTCGACCTGGGGGCGGCCAAGACGATCGTGGCCATTGTCCTGGATCGGCTGGGAAAGAGTGGCGGATGGCTCGAGTCCGACGAGGTCGAGGCCCTGTTGCGCTGTGTTGGGATTCCGCTCCCCAAGTCGGCGATAGCAGAGACCGCCGACCAGGCCGTAACCATCGCCGCGAAGATCGGCGGGCCCCTGGCCATGAAGGTCCAATCAGAAAAGGCTCTTCACAAGTCGGATGTGGGTGGTGTCGCGCTGGATGTCGAGGGTGAGATGGCGGTGCGATCTACGTTTGAGACCATCTTCGGCGCGGTTCCAGATGCATATGGGGTCTTGATCCAGGAGATGGTTCCTGGAGGGCACGAGATTCTGATCGGCGTCACGGAGGATCCCAACTTCGGTCCTTTGATCGGTGTGGGAATGGGGGGCGTGTTTGTCGAGTTGCTTCATGACGTCTCGTTCAGGCTTCATCCCCTCACCGATGTCGATGCTGCCGAGATGATCGCCGAGATGAAGGGATCGGCGCTCTTGAGCGGCTATCGCAACTACCCGGCGGGCGATATCGAAGCGCTCGAGGACACCGTTCTCAGGGTGTCCGACCTCGTGGGAGAGATCCCCGAGATCATCGAGATGGATCTGAATCCGGTGAAGGTGCTGTCACCGGGAGCGGGCGTCCGGGTCGTGGACGCCCGCATCCGGATCGCGCCCATCCCCGAAGGTCGGACTCCCGAGTTGAGAGAGCTTCCCAGCGTTGTCGGCAACAACTGAGGGGTTACGCTCGTAGCAGCCGATCTTGGGAGCATCCGAATGTCTTTGGTTCGTCTTGTCACCGATGGGCCCGTCGCCCTGGTAACGCTTGATCGACCTCCGGTCAACGCTCTTTCAACTGAACTCTCCGCTGACCTGGAAGAGGCGTTTCGAGAGTGCGCAGACCCGGCGATTCGGGCTGTCGTGGTCACCGGCGAACCCCACTTTGCCGCCGGAGCCGACATCAAAGGCTTCCAGGCCGCATACGAGACCGGTTCCCGCGAGGAGATCGCCGGAAAACTCGTCGACGCCATTTGGGTGCTGGAACGGCTCGCCAAACCGACCATCGCGGCCATCCATGGCTTCGCACTCGGTGGGGGTCTGGAACTCTCGCTCGGGGCCGACTTCCGCTACCTGGCCAATGATGCCCAGGTAGGCCAACCGGAGATCAAGCTGGGGATCTTTCCCGGGGCGGGCGGTACTCAGAGGCTCCAACGCGTGGTGGGATTCCAAAAGGCCAAGGAGATCGTCTACAGCGGCCGGTTCGTTGGTGCGGAAGAGGCCCTTGCGATTGGTCTGGCCGACAAGCTGGCCGAGCCCGAGAACCTGCTCGACCTGGCCATGGCCGATGGGCACCGGTTCGCCCAGGGGCCGACCGTCGCCCTCGGTGCAGCCAAGCAGGCGATCAACGAGGGATGGGGTCGGCCGATGGAGGAGGCGATGGCCATCGAGGCCCGAGAGTTCGAGGCATGCTTCTGGAGTGAAGATGCCAAAGAGGGCGTCTCGGCGTTCATCGAGAAGCGTAAGGCTGCCTTCACGGGGCGCTGAGAACGACCTGTCTCAGCGTGCCGAGATTGCGGCGCCAAATCCGGGCCAGTATCGGCTTGGCCAGGGCGGCCGCGACCGGTCCGCCGAGCCACAACGGGAACACGAGCAATTCCTCCCACGTGATCCTGGTGCCTCCGGGGATGGCCGAGAGGAGGAAGCGTCCGGTCCCGGTGACGAGTCCTTCGTGTTTCACTCCTATCGCCGCTTCCTCCACCCAATCGGTGACGGTCATGAGGTCCCGGGTTCGGAACGGACCGACCACGGTGAGCACTTTCATCCGTGTGCCTTTGCCACGGCGCTGTTCTGTCAAGAACTCGATCTCTTCGGCGTCGGCCATCCATCGGGTGTGAGATTCAAGATCCGCGAGCTCGTTCCACACCTCCGAAACAGGGGCGGCGAGGTCGACTGAGACGCGAATTCGGGTCATTCGAGGAGAATATTGCCTTATCGCAGCGGGTGAGAGTTGTTTTTCGGGGCACGCAGCCACACCTCTCGGTAGGGTCGCCCCGGTCGACCACCGGGAGAGAGATGAACACGCAGAGGAAGGTCGTTCTCGGCCTACAACACACATTGGCGATGTTTGGGGCGACGGTGCTGGTCCCCATTCTCACGGGCCTGGACCCCTCGGTTGCACTGGTCGCAGCAGGTATCGGCACCTTGCTGTTCCACCTCATCACAAAACGAATCGTCCCTGTGTTCCTGGGATCTTCTTTTGCCTTCATAGCGGCCATCATCGCCGCCCAGAACAAGGGGTATTCGCTCGGTGAAGTGGGTGGCGGAATCATCGCTGCCGGCATCGTGTATTCGCTGGTCAGCTTGTTGGTCCGTGTCGTGGGAAGCGACAAGATCCGCAAACTCCTTCCGCCGATCGTGGCAGGCCCGGTCATCGCCATCATCGGAATCACCCTGGCACCCGTGGCCATCGGCCAGGCGCAGGACGCCTGGTGGCTGGCATTGGTCACCCTCGGGGCGACGATCGGAACGGCGATCTGGGCACGCGGCCTTTTCAAGATGCTCCCCATCGCGGTTGGGGCAGTCACCGGATATGTCGTGGCGGCCCTGTCCGGCAACGTCGATTTTGATCCCATCCTCAATGCCGCCTGGGTGGGACTCCCCAATTTCACAGCACCGAGATTCGCCATCGGCGCCGTCGCCCTCATCGCGCCCGTTGCCTTGGTGACCATGATCGAGCACGTTGGCGACATCCTCACCAACGGCAGAGTTGTCGGCAGGGATTTCTTTGAAGATCCCGGACTCGATCGCACCCTGCTCGGCGATGGTGTGGCAACCATCTTTGCGGGCTTGATCGGTGGACCGGCCAACACGACCTATTCCGAGAACACAGGTGTCCTGGCAGTCACCAGGATCTATGACCCGATGATTCTTCGTATCGGCGCCGGTTTTGCGATCGC
>JBFJTO010000166.1:0-4099 GCA_041625295.1 Acidimicrobiia bacterium
CCCATGCAATTGGGTCCCACCATCCTCATCCCGGCATCGCGAACGATGTCGAGCAACTCCGCCTCCATGGTGGCTCCTTCGCCACCCACCTCACTGAAGCCTGCGGTGATGACCACCAACCCGCGGACACCTTTCTCGGCACACTCCCGGGCCGCGTCGATGGCGAGGTGGGCGGGCACGACGATGAAGGCGAGGTCGACCTGGTCGGGGATTTCCAGGACCGAGGAATAGGCGCGAATCGAGTTGACCACATGTGCCGTGGGGTTCACCGGGTAGACGGGACCGCTGAAACCCTCATTCACGAGATTCTGGAGAAGCGTGTTACCGATCGAGCCTTTGCGGGTCGAAGCTCCGATGATGGCGATAGATCTGGGAAACAGGATCGGAAGGACGGATGCCGCGATGGCGCGTCTCTCCCGTTCCTCGGCCGCAGCACGAGCATCGGCCGTGTAGGCGACCGGGAAGCCAAGCGAGTAGATGCCCGACTCGAGAGTCCTCTTGAGTTCGAATCCCGAATTGCGAAACAGCCTCATCATCTGGACGTTTTCGGGCAGCACGAATGCGCTGAACCCGAGGATGCCGTTCCTGCGTGCGTGGGCAGTCAGAAGGCCAAGGAGTTCGGTTCCGATGCCGCGGCCCTGCTGGTCGTCGGCAACCGCAAAAGCGACTTCCCCAACGGTGGGATCTTCGGTCACCCGGTCATACCGTCCTACGCCGACGATCTGACCACCGTGCAATGCCACCAACGCCATCCGGTCGCGGTAATCGACATTTGTGAAGTAGGCAACCTCCTCCGGTGGCAACGACCGCTTCACGCGAAAGAATCGAAAGTAGCGGCTTTCAGGGCCGAGCCGCTCGAAGAAGCCAACCAGAAGGTCGCCGTCGTCGGGCTTTATCGGCCTGACCTGGACGACTTCCCCATCCTTGAGAACGATGTCGAGTTCGAATTCCTTGGGATATGCGGCCATGACCTGGAAGGCTACCGGCTTGCCGAGCAGTCATTGCCGCGGTCCCCGTTCCCGGACTCCTCCGACCAGCCCCGGCGGCGCGCTTCTGACCGGTGTGGCGACCGCGGTCACCGGCCCAGGGCGTTCACCGCTTCTTCGGCGTCCAGCTCCGCTCGTTCAGCCGTGCCGGCACCGATGACATGTGCCGAATAGCGGGCCTCTTCGTATGCCGAAGTGATCCGATCGGCCGGCTCGCCCACACCCACTTTGCCGGCGAATTCCCGAGCCGTCTCGTTCGCCTCCTTGATGAAGCCGCGGTTACGGGCACCGGACACGAAACGGCGATAGGCGACGGCGATGCGCAAACGAAGCGGATCGACGGGAGACCATGGCGCGAACACCCGTCCCTTGGACTCGGGGGCGGGGGCACGACTCCTCCTGGAGCCGGTGCGAAACAGCGCCGCGACCAGCCAACGCACCAGCGTTACGATCGATGAAACCAGCGCGATCACACCCCGCAGGAGCATGCGCACAAGCGTGGGGAGCACGCTCGGTCCCCCCTCCCGGATTCGAGGGGTGTGGCGACGACGACGACTCGCTCTCTGCGCGACGAATACCGCCATCGCCAACAGGGACAGGATGAAGAGCTCACCGACAATGGACCCGGACTCGCCGCCCTGGCTATCGACGTTCTCGAAGGGCGACACGAATCCACCTCCTTCGCTGGGTGGACGGGGCCGGCCACCCCCGAGATTCGTCAAGGCCCCGCTGAGCCACTCGCCTGCCGGACCCAGTCGGGAGACTCCTGCCGCAGGCACGCCACTGAAACTCCCCCAAGAGAACGACACCGCAATGACAGCCGCCACGGCCACTATCGCCAAGCCATCGACAATCCATCGCCTCTCAACGGGACCGTCCACAACGGCGCCCTCGCGACGCCAGCGGGCCTCAGAGTTGGCGTAGGCAGCTCTTGCCAATCCAGCCGACGCCACACCTATGAACGAGATGACCGCCCAAAAAACGCCCGGGCGGCCGCCCCGCTGCAGGTCGAGAAGCCCCGGTATGCCAACCGCCCCGATTCCTGCGGCCCCAGCCAGCAAGATCGTGACGGCGATCATCCGGTTCCGAAGCCGATCGAGAACCGGGAGTTCACCAGCCGATTCTGCACCCGAACCGATCTGGGAGAGATCGGAGACGGTGGCCACGGCCATGAGCCATACGGCCATCCCAACCACCCACCCGGCCACCGATTCGGGGTCGAGCAGACTCGCCGGAAAGGCGGCGATCTCGGCGAGGGTCACCGTCGGCGACACCGTCAGCATGTGAAGAGCCTTGACACCGACCACCAGGGCGAGAAGTTCGGTCCGGCGCCAAGAGCGCGTCCTGGGTGAATCCCCTGTGGAGGCTGCCTCGAAAGCAACCACCGAACCGACCACCGCAAGGAACCCGGAACGCGCCCCGGTCGAAGCCCCGAAGACCCAGCCGGTCAGGCCCCCCAGAATCGAGAGAACCGAGACGGCACTCATGTCCCCACCAGATCCAGGTGTGAGGCGATCACGGACACGGCCACGCCGGACTCCTCGAGCCCAGACACCACCCCGGGATCGGGATCGCGGCCGGTGACGATCGCCGACACCGCCGGGCCTTGACGGCGGGCCCGGATCAGCGCCGCCATGCGGCGTGCGTCGACAAGACCGGTGACGAACACCAGCGACGATCCGTATCCGAGACCTGAGTCATCGATCAGAAAGGAGGGATCGGGGGTGGATGTCGGGCCTGATCTCGCCAAGGTCTCCAATACCTCCATCAGATGGGCTTGATCCGGATGTGGCGACAGTGAGACACGGGACAGATTCCCGGTGGGCGTGTCGACGGCAACGACTCGCAACCCCACGGACTGCCGCAGTGAGGTCACCATGTGATGGACGATCGAAGCGGCAACCGTGACCGCGAGTTCGACCGAGCGTCGACGCCCCGGGTACGGATGGGCTTCCAGCGCCAGGTCGAGAGCCACAACGACATCGCGATCGACTCCCGGCTGGAACTGCTTGGTGAGCAGCTCACCATGAGAGGCCGATGCTTTCCAATGGATGTCCCGGTATCGGTCACCAGGCGCATAACTGCGCACGCCGATCATTCGGGTGGGATCGGGGAAGAGCGGAACCCGAGTGGGGATCACGGGTAGGGGCGAGTTCGCCGGGATACCCAATTCGGTCAATGGCACGATTCGCGGATAGACGATCAACTGGGATGCAGTGATCCTGGGGCCCTCCACACGACGCATTCCGAAGAAGTCACCCGATGCGACCGTGGCCGGACCGATCCGATACACACCTCTCCGGTTTGCCTCGACTTTGCGAACCATCCTCCCCTGCTCGCCGGGACCGAGAGCTATGACCCAACGGCTGGTGGAGACACCGAGATCGAATGGTATGGGGTCGGCAACGGAGATCCACGGCACCGACACCTTGCCCGCATTGTGGGCGGTGTACGCGATTTCAACCGTCTCACCGTGGAACACCCTCCCAGGGTGAGTCCTGCCCACCTCAACCGACTTCAACAGAAAGGCCGGATACCACCAGGAGATGGCTGCAAGGGCGGCCAGGGCAGCAGCAACTCCAAGGGCACCATCGACCCGTATCAACAACGCCACCACCAACGCAAGGAGCGCCGGTCGCAGCAGCGTCCTCATCAATCCGGCCCGGTCAACGGTTGCGACTCCAGGATCTCGGCGAGCACGGCGGAAGCGTCGAGACCTCGCAGTCTCGCCGATGCGTCAACGACCAACCGGTGGGTCAGGACGACCGGAGCCAACTCTTTGAGGTCGTCGGGGAGTACGAAGTCGCGACCTCTAATCGCGGCCAGCGCCCTGGCTCCCATACCCAGTGCCAGCGAGGCACGAGGACTCGCCCCCAGCGCCAGCGCGGGGTGCGAGCGGGTACGCCGCACCAATCGAACCAAGAAGCCGGCCACCTCATCGGACACATGGACCGCATCTACCTCGTCGAATCCCATCCTGACCGAATCGGGATCGACAACCGCACCGATCGACTCGATGGGGACCGCCCGGCGTGACACCAGGCCGGCCTCTTCCACCTCGGCCGGGTACCCGACCGAGACCGAGAGGAGAAAACGGTCCAACTGAGCCTCGG
>JBFJTO010000167.1:0-4055 GCA_041625295.1 Acidimicrobiia bacterium
ACTCCGACGACCGTCCTCCAATCTCCCGCGGCGATGAGCAGCAGGTCTCCCGATGATGCAACCAGACGGTCTTTGATCGCAGTTTGCTCGTCTTCGGAAAGGAACTTTGCAACCGGTGAGCGAAGTGACCCGTCGCTCTCGACGACCAGCCAGACCAAACCCTGGGCTCCGAGCTCCTTCGCTTTCTCGACGAGCGCGTCCAACTTTGAGCGGGAGGTTTCTTGGCCACCTGCATTGATGCCTTGCACCACCCGTCCACCCTCGAGCGAGAAGGCTTTGAATTCGCTCCCCGATACGGCGGTAGACAGGTCGGTGATCTTCATCTCGAACCGGATGTCCGGCTTGTCTGACCCGTAGGCCGCCATGGCCTCGTGCCATGTCATCCGGGGGAATGGCCTCGTGAGCGCAACGCCCCTGACATCGTCCACCACGACCGTGATGATCTCCTCGAGCGTCTCGAGGACCTCGTCTCGGCCCCAGAACGATCCTTCCAGGTCGAGCTGAGCAAACTCCACCTGCCGGTCCGAACGAAAGTCTTCATCCCGGTAGCACTTGGCCACCTGGTAGTAACGCTCGACCCCGCTGATCATCAAGAGCTGTTTGAAGAGCTGTGGTGATTGGGGTAATGCGTAGAACGAGCCTTTCTGGTGACGGCTGGGAACCAGGAAATCTCGCGCCCCTTCCGGTGTCGATGCGATCAGCGTGGGCGTCTCCACTTCGAGGAAGCCCAAGCCGTCCATCACCCGGCGCATCGCGGCGATGGTTCGGGAACGGGCTCTGAGATTGGCCGCCATTGCGGGACGTCGCAGGTCCAGGTACCGATACTGCAGCCGGGTCTTTTCGTCGACATCGATGCGGTCATCGAGCATGAAGGGCAGGGTTTCAGACGGGCTCAGCACCGTCAGCGCATCGACGCCTATCTCGACTCCCCCGGTTGCGAGATTGGGATTTTCGGTTCCTTCGGGCCTCGAGCGAACGATCCCGCTCACCGACACGCAGAACTCCATCCTCAGGTCTCTGGCTGCAGGAAACTCGTCGGGATCCAACACCGCCTGCACCAGACCCGAGGCATCGCGGATGTCGATGAAGGCGATACCTCCGTGATCCCGGCGTCGCGACACCCAGCCGGCGACGGTCACGGTCTCACCGAGCCGTTTCTCGGTGAGGTCACCGGCGTGGTCGGTCCGATAGGTCACAGATGCCATCTACGGTTTCTCCTGGTTGATTCGAAGGATGTGGGCCGCAGCATCTGCGACGGCGACTTCCTCCTGGGTCTTGTTGACGAAGTCTTTGATGGTGACGGTCCCGGTCTTCCGCTCATTCGACCCGGCGATCACGGCGAACCGGGCGCCGATGCGGTCGGTGTGCTTGAGCTGCTTCCCCAACCTGGTCGCCTCGAACATGACAGTGGTATTGATTCCAGCAGCCCTCAACCTCGCCGCCAGCTCCAGTGAGTAGCGGAGGCCATCGGGGTCCATGAGCGTGACCACGGCCCCGGGATGGGATGTCGCCCCATCGACCAGGCCCGCCTCTTTGAGTTGCCAAAACAGCCTTGTGAGCCCGATCGAGATTCCCACGCCTGGCAGGCTCGTCGATGTGAACATCCCCGCAAGGTCCTCGTACCGGCCGCCTGAGCAGATGCTTCCGATCTCGGGGTGGGCATCGAGGCGGGTTTCATACACCGTGCCCGTGTAGTAATCGAGACCGCGAGTAATCGAAGGATCGAGCACGTATCGGTCCTCCGGCACGCCGAGGTCGTCGACCGTCTCCAGAACCAGTATCAACTCGGCGATTCCTGCTGCCAACGTATCGTTCGGCGCTGCCAGCGATCGCAGCCACCCGAGCGCCTCAGAGGGTTTGAGCATCCCCTTGGCGGCGAGAGCCATCACACCATTCACGGCTTCGGGAACAAGACCGATGTCGGCGAGCGTCGCTCTCACGGCGGGGTCTCCCCGTCGTTCCAGCTTGTCGACTTCGCGCAGGACCGACGCCTGGACATCCAGATCGTCAACGCCCAGGCTCTCGAGCGTTCCCTTCAGGAGGCGGCGGTTGCTTATGCGGATGGTGAATTCACCGAAACCGAGCTTTTCGAACACCTGATTTATCACGGCAACGATTTCGGCGTCATTGCGCATGTCGAGATAGTCCCTATCCACCACATCGATGTCACACTGGTAGAACTCCCGAAACCGGCCCCGCTGCGGTGACTCGCCACGAAACACCTTCTGCATCTGATACCGACGGAACGGAAAAGCCAGATCTTGTTCGTGCTCGGCCACATATCTGGCCAAAGGAACGGTGAGGTCGAATGGCAGGGCAAGGGACGGAGCTCCGCCCTGTTCGATCGCCCCGGTCGATTGGACGAAGTAGACCTGGCGCTCGGTTTCTCCACCGGTCTTCGTGAGTAGAACTTCGCTCAATTCGATGGCCGGCGTCTCGATCGCCTGAAACCCGAACAGTTCGAAGACGGACCTGATCGACGCCAGCATCCCGTTGAAGGCCGCCTGGTCGAGCGGCAGCAACTCGAGTACACCGGGCATGGTTTTCGGGGTGACCGTCATCGAAATCGTGAGGTTAGTGGAGCCTAAGGGAGGCCAACAATGAACGGGTTGCTGCGCCGCTCACGGCCGATCGTCGTCTCCGGCCCGTGCCCGGGCAGAACCCGGGTGTCGTCGGCGAGATCGAGAACTCGCCGGGCCATGGAGTCGATGAGCGCTTCGTAGTTACCGCCGGGAAGGTCGGTGCGGCCGATCGAACCGGCGAACAGCTGGTCACCGGAGAACAACCATCCTTCGGATTCGAGGTGGAAGCAACAGTGGCCAGGTGTGTGACCGGGCGTGTGGCGGACCTCAAGCGTCAGACCAGCCACCTCCAGGTACTCGCCATCCACCAGATCTCGTCTGACCGCCGGAGGGTCGTATTCGCCGGGCGGAACCATGCCGAAGAGCATTCTCAATTGCTCATCAGGATGAAGCGTCAGATAGTCGTCGGCGGGGTGAACATAGGTCATCGCTCCCGTGGCCCGGGCGACACCGCCGGCGCCACCCATGTGATCGACGTGACCGTGGGTGAGCAGCAATCCGACGCAGGTCAGACTGTGGCGAACGAGCAGTTCGACCACACCTTCGGCGTCCGGAGGAGCGTCGATTACCACCGCCTGGCCACCGTGCTCGGATGCAAGTACCCATGTGTTGGTCTCCGCCAACCACAGCGAAGCCGACTCGATGATCATTCGTCGGGCTCGTTGACGAGCCGGAAAGTCGCAAACACACCGTCGACACCGCGCAGTTCGGTGATGAGTTTGGGAAGCTGGCCCGGATCGGAGAGTTCGATCTCGTAACGAAGCAACGCGACCCGATCGCGGCCTGTGATCGACGACGAGGCGGTGATGTTGCCCCCCGAATCCGATATCACGCTGGTGACATCGCGGAGCAGATTGGTCCTATCGAGGGCTTCCACCTGGATCCATACCGTGAACGTGCCCATGCGACCTGCCGGCCAAGACACGTCCACCATTCGCTCCTTCTTTTCGAGGGCAAGCGCGGCGATATTCGTGCAATCGGACCGGTGCACCGAAACACCCCGGCCGACGGTGACGAAACCGACGATCGGGTCGCCCGGCACCGGGGCGCAGCAGCGGGCCACTCTCACCATCATGTCGTCGAGGCCCTCGACGATGATTCCCGGACCAGCCGACTGGTACTTCCTGGGCCGCACCGGGGCGAGAAGGTCTTCATCGTCCGCCTCGGGTCTCACCAGGCGCACGAGCTTCTGGACAACGGCGTTGGCGCCGATATCGCCCTCACCGACGGCAACCATCAGGGCGTCGACATCGGCACGGCTGTGGTCGGTGGCGATCTCGTTGAGCAAGGCTTCACGCTCAGCGTGGCCGAGACCGAGACCCTCCTTCCTGAGCAGAGTCATCACTTCGTCACGTCCCTCGGAGAGGGCTTGGTCTCTCCGCTCCTTCTGGAACCACTGCTTGATCTTGGAGCGGGCTCTCGTCGTCCTGACGAATCCGAGCCAGTCGCGAGACGGACCCGCGGCGCGTGACT
>JBFJTO010000168.1:0-4052 GCA_041625295.1 Acidimicrobiia bacterium
GGCTGCCTCGGAGAGGGCTTCGAGCCGGGGATCCTGATGATCCGACGCTCCCAGAACCCAGCCGCCTCCGTGGATGTGGAGGTAGACGCCTTTCGGGTTCGGTGCCCGAAAGACGCGCAGTTGCAGATCCCGATCGGGTCCGGGAATCATCAGCGACTCCGCCCGTGGAGAACGCTGGAGGAGCCCGAAGATCGACTGGCCCGCTTCTCGCGATGCTCTGGCAACTTCGGGCGTGACGGAGGTGAGATGCGGCATCGATGCCAGCGCCGCCTCGATTTCGGCGTTGAAGGACACGGTTTCTTCCGTGGCAGTCGTGAACATGGTCGCAGGCTAGGCGAGGGGAGTGAGCCGGTTCTAGCCTCAGAGCCATGTCTGGTCCGCTCGCAGGTGTAAAAGTGATCGAACTGTCTGGCATCGGGCCGGGTCCATTCTGCGGAATGATCCTCGCCGATCACGGTGCCGACGTGATTTCGATAGACAAGCCGACGCCCGGTTCTCTACCGCTACCGGCGATGGCCGGGCGGGGTCGGCGCTCGGTGATCCTCGATCTCAAATCCGACCCAGGTCGCGCAATCGCGCTCGACCTGATAGCCGGGGCAGACGCCCTGATCGAGGGTTACCGGCCGGGCGTTGCCGAAAGACTCGGGCTGGGACCGCTCGAGTGCAGTGCCGTGAACGAGCGGCTGGTGTATGGGCGCATGACCGGATGGGGACAGGATGGACCTCTCAGCCAGACCGCTGGCCACGATCTCGACTACATCGCGATGGCCGGCGCTCTCGGTGCCATGGGTGGAGACCGTCCTTTACCTCCCCTGAATCTGGTGGGCGACTATGGAGGAGGAGGGCTTCTTCTCGCCTTCGGTGTCGTAGCCGCTGTCCTGGAGGCGAGAGCGTCGGGGAAGGGCAGGGTCGTCGATGCGGCCATGGTCGATGGTGCAGCACTATTGATGGCGCCCATCTATGAGCTTGCGGCGTCGGGGTTCTGGTCCGGTGCCAGGGGAGCCAACATTCTCGACGGAGGCGCGCCCTTTTATGACACTTATGTTGGCTCAGATGGAGGGTTCATCGCTGTCGCCGCCCTGGAGCCCCAGTTCTACTCGGCACTTCTCGAGGGTCTCGGACTCTTAGACGAGGACTTGCCGGCCCAATACGACACCTCAGGGTGGCCAACTCTCAGGAGGGTCTTCACGGATTGCTTTGCGGCGCGAAGCCGCGATGAGTGGGTGGCCACGTTTGCCGGTTCGGACGCCTGTGTTGCTCCGGTGTTGTCCCTGGCGGAGGCTCCGGTGCATCCCGCCAATGTGGCCAGATCGGTGTTCCTCGACGTCGGGGGTGTTCTCGCCCCGGGGCCGGCGCCTCGCTTTTCCGGCGTGCCGAGGCGAGCTCCCAAACCTCCGCCCGCCCGGGGTGCGGATACCAACGAGATCCTCTTGGAGCTCGGGCTCAGCGCCGACCGGATCGGTACACTCCGCGCGGCGGGAGCGGTCGGTTAGCGGAAGGATGGACATGACGACTGAGGCGACATTGCGGGAGCGACGAGAAATCGATGCCGTCGTGGAGGGCAAGACGCTCTTCGACTACTTCGATCGCAACGCCGACCGTTATCCCGACCAACCGGCGATCCACTGGAAGGAAGGTGAGGTTTGGGAGCATCTCACGTGGTCGCAATATCGAACCGCCGCCCACGAAGTTGCCGCCGGCTTCCTGTCTCTCGGCCTCGAATCGGGCGACTTCGTTGCCATACAGGCCGGAAACCGGCCCGAGCACGCCCTGGCCGATCTTGGAGCCGTCCACGGAGGCGGGACCGGGGTCACCGTGTATTCCACGCTCGCTGCCGAGCAGATCCAGTACATCGCCGCCGACTGCAATGCCAAGTTCGCAGTGCTCGAGGATCTCGACTACTTGAAGCGCTGGGAGGGGATCAAGCCTGGCCTCCCTGCTCTGAAGTACGCGATCCTGATGGAGGGAGCCGAAAACTACTCCACCAGCGACTGGATCATCTCGTGGGATGAGCTGGTTGCCAGGGGCAAGGAAGCCCTTGCGGCCGATCCGGAGACCGTGGCGCGGATCCGTCCCCAGATAACTCCAGAGACCTTGGCGACACTGATCTACACGTCGGGAACCACGGGCACTCCCAAGGGAGTGATGATCACCAACTACAACGTTGCCTGGACCGCCGAGACCCTCCGTCGTGCTGTGACGCCACCTCCAAACCCCCGTCTGGTCTCTTATCTCCCGCTTGCGCACATCGCCGAACGGACCGCCACTCACTACCTGGGCATCTACCTGGCCGGGGAGGTGTACTACTGCCCGAATCTGAACCAGGTTCTCGAGTACATCGTCAAGGCGCGGCCCGAGATCTTCTTTGCCGTCCCCCGCGTCTGGGAGAAGTTCCACTCCCGTTTGATTGGCCACTTCGACGAAAACGAGAAGAAGGATCTCATCTACAAGGCCCTCGACAATGCGATAGCGGTGTTGAAAGCCGAGCAGGAAGGACGTAGCCCCGGCTTGATGGCAAAGGTCAAGGCCAGGCTGTTCGACAAGCTCGTTTTTTCGAAGGTGAGAGCCCAACTGGGTATGGATGAGGTGTTTGTCGCGGTCACGGCGGCGGCACCGATCAGCCCGGACCTCTTGTACTTCTTCCAGGCAATCGGGATTCCGTTGTTCGAGCTCTATGGGATGAGTGAGACGACCGGTCCCGCGACGACAAACCGGTTTGGTCTCAACAAGATCGGAACCGTGGGGCCCGCCCTGCCCGGCGTCGAAGTGAGACTGGCGGAGGACGGGGAGATTCTCATGCGAGGGGGAGTCATCACTGCCGGTTACTACAAGATGCCCGCGGAAACCGCAGACACCTTCGACGCGGACGGTTGGCTTCACTCCGGGGACCTTGGCGCGATCGACGACGACGGTTTCCTCACAATTGTGGGCCGCAAGAGGGAGATAATCATCACTGCGGCCGGGAAAAACATCGCTCCAGCCAGATTGGAGACCGCCCTAAAGAACCACCGGCTGGTCTCCCAGGCATGCATGATCGGGGACCAGCGCCGGTTCATCACCATGGTGATCGCCCTCGACGCCGAAGAGGCTCCTGTCTGGGCGGAAGCCAACGGGATCGGGTTCACTGACCTGGCTTCGTTCTCCCGGAATCCCAAGGTGATCGCCGAATTGCAGAGCGCTCTCGATGTCGCCAACGAGACCGTTTCCAGGGTCGAGCAGATCAAGAAGTTCGTTGTCGTTCCCGATGACTGGACCCCCGACTCCGGGGAGATAACCCCGTCGCTCAAGCTCAAGCGTCGCGTCGTGTTGGAGAGGTATGCGGTCGAGATCGACCGGATGTACGACTGAGCTGGCAGCAAATGTCAAATACGAGGTGAGGGTCAGGACACGGTTAGTCCTCGTGATGGGAGTCTCTTGATGAAGCGTTTGGGTTTCAACCAGGATCACGACTTGTTTCGGGAGTCGGTGTCCGGTTTTGTCGAGCGCCAAGTGAGCCCGAACGACGCGGCCTGGGAGGCGGCCGGCATCGTCGACCGGGACCTCTTTACGAAAGCCGGTTCCCAGGGACTTCTGGGGATGGCCATTCCTGAGAGCTACGGAGGCGGTGGTGTCGACGACTTCAGGTTCAATGCTGTCATCGGTGAAGAGATCTCCTTTCGCGGTTACCTGGGATCGGGTCTGTGCATCACGCTTCACAACGATGTTTGCCTCCCCTACTTCCTGAAGCTGGCCAGCGAGGAACAGAAGGAGAGGTGGCTTCCCGGGATTGCCTCGGGAGCTCTCGTGACTGCCATAGCGATGACCGAACCGGGAGCGGGTTCCGATCTGGCCGGTATCGCGACCTCTGCGCTTCGAGATGGCGAACATTTCATCGTGAACGGAACCAAGACCTTCATCACGAATGGAATCAACGCTGATCTCGTGATAACGGCAGTCAAGACCGATCCTGCTCAGAGACATGGGGGCATGAGCTTGCTCGTGCTGGAGCGGGGTATGCCCGGGTTCACCAGAGGTAGGAACCTCGAGAAGATCGGGTTGCACGCCCAGGACAC
>JBFJTO010000169.1:0-4038 GCA_041625295.1 Acidimicrobiia bacterium
GACACACTGTGGGAACAGGCGAAACGGAGCGGTATCTAGAGAGTCGGCTCCCCGATTTGGGCGGGGTCGGCTGCTAGGTTCGCGGCGAAAGGATGGTCGCCCGTTGTCTTTGACTATCAAGCAGATTCGCGGCCGCGAAATCCTCGATTCGCGCGGCAACCCAACCGTTGAGGCCGAGGTCTTTCTGTCCGGTGGCGGCTTTGGGCGGGCAGCGGTACCGTCCGGCGCGTCCACCGGAACTCTCGAAGCCCACGAGTTGAGGGATGGTGGCGAGCGTTTCGGCGGCAAGGGTGTGTTGAAAGCGGTTGGCCACGTGAACGGTGAGATCGCCGATGCTCTGATCGGGTTCGATGCCTCCCAGCAGGAGAGAATCGATCAGGTGATGATCGATCTCGACGGCACGCCCGACAAGTCGCGGGTGGGCGCCAACGGCATCGTTGCCGTATCGCTGGCCGTGGCCCGGGCCGTCTCGGCCCAACTGGGTATCCCCCTCTTCCGCTATCTAGGTGGTCCCGGCGCCCGGGTCCTGCCGGTGCCCTGTCTGAACGTCCTGAACGGCGGTGCTCATGCCGCCAACTCAGTGGACATCCAGGAATTCATGCTGGTTCCAGGAGGACTGGGGACTTTCTCGGAGGCACTCCGGGCCGGGGTCGAGGTCTATCAGGCCCTCAAGAAGGTTCTTGCCGGCCGGGGTTTGGCCACGAATGTCGGAGACGAGGGTGGGTTTGCTCCCAATCTCGCCACCAACCGTGCCGCACTGGACCTGCTCGTCGAGGCCATCGAGGTCGCCGGCTACAAGATCGGCGAGGAGGTGGCACTTGCGCTGGACGTTGCGGCTTCGGAGCTATATCGCGAGGGCCGATACGCATTGGAGGGCCGCGATCTCACTTCTGAAGACATGGTGGACTATCTGGCCGGGCTCGTCGACGCGTTTCCGCTCGTGTCGATCGAAGACGGCATGGCCGAAGACGACTGGTCGGGCTGGAAGGCATTGACGAAACGGCTTGGTGATCGAGTCCAGCTGGTCGGAGACGATCTTTTCGTGACCAACGAGGAGATTCTTCGAAGAGGCATCGAGGAAGCTGCGGCCAATGCCATTCTCATCAAGGTCAACCAGATCGGTTCGCTCTCCGAGACACTGCACACGATCGAGACCGCCGAACGCGCCCGCTTCGGGAGGATGATCAGCCACCGGTCGGGCGAGACCGAGGATTCGACGATCGCTCATCTTGCAGTGGCGACGAACATCGGCCAGATGAAGACGGGTGCGCCGGCGCGGGGCGAGCGGACCGCCAAGTACAACCAGCTTCTTCGTATAGAGGAAACGCTCGGCGACCAGGCGCGGTTTGCGGGTTGGGATCCATTCAGGAGATCGAAGTGAAGCTCCTGACCCGTCCGGCGATGTTGCTGGCACCTGTTGCTGTGCTCGTCTTTCTTCTTGCCCTCGCAACCAATGTCGTGCCGCTTCGCCAGATCGTCGACCAAAAGCAGCAACTCGCCTCGTCGAAGGCGAAACTGGAGCTGTTGCAGACGGAGAACGCCAATCTCGAGCGCCATGTCGAGAAGCTCGGTTCTCCCACCGAGGTCGAGCGCCTGGCCCGTGAGCAACTGGGGTTCGTGAGACCGGGCGAGACCGCCTACGTGGTCATCGATCCCGAGCCTGCCACGCCCGTCTATCCCGAGGACTTCATCGGCGATGTTCCCGAACAGGCGGTCCTGGCCTGGTACCAGAAGCTCTGGCGGTACATCACCGGTAGCGATCTGAGTGACTGACGCGGTCGTATCGGCACAGATCGGGAGACCTCTTCGGGCAGCATCGACCGTTGCGGCCCGCTGTCATCTCGGACTCCCGGTGGTCGCCCAGGTTCCGCCGGTTCTCGACGACGGGACCCCGTTTCCAACCCTCTACTGGTTGTCTTGTCCGCTGGCTGTGAAGCGGATCGGCCGCCTCGAGGGGATGGGGGGCGTCAAGCAGATGGAGCGCTGGGTCGCCGAGAGCGCCGGCTCCCGGTTCGAGGCCGCAAACCGGCGATATGCCGAGAGCCGGGACGCCCTGATCTCCGGTGAGCCGGTGCATCGCCCGGACGGGGGAGTGGCCGGAACCCGCGCCGGCGTGAAATGCCTGCATGCCCACTATGCCGACCATGCCGCGGGCAATGACAATCCGGTCGGTGAGGCGGTGGCGCCATGGGTGGAACCACTCGATTGCACGGTGCCTTGTGTCGTGGACGATGCGTTGAACCCGGAGTGGCGAGAGCCCTCGTAGGCGACGGTTTCCCCCCTCGAGCCGAGCGGGTGTCTCTCCCCACTCGAGCGCAACACTCGGACCCTGCGGGTCCTCGCGAGGGGAGTACTGCGAAGCCGTTACAGCCTCCTGAAGATGCCGGCCGCTCCCATGCCGCCGCCGATGCACATCGACACGATGCCAAATTCCACATCGCGGCGGCGCATCTCGTGGAGAAGCGTCGCCGTCAGCTTGGCGCCGCTGCAGCCGAGCGGGTGCCCGAGAGCGATCGCCCCACCGTTGACGTTGACACGGTCGATGTCGATCCCCAGCTTGCGAACGCAATACAGGGCCTGGCTGGCAAACGCTTCGTTCAGCTCGATGAGCCCGATGTCGTCGATCGTCAATCCCGCCTTGGCAAGCGCCTTCGGTATCGCCACCGACGGTCCGATCCCCATCTCCTCGGGATGCACCCCAGCGACCTGGAATGTGATCAGTTCTGCCAGGGGATCCAGTCCCAGCCGGGAGGCCTTCTCGCTGCTCATGATCACTTCTATTGCGGCGCCGTCCGACATCTGCGATGAGTTGCCTGCGGTCGATCGGCCATCCACCTTGAACACCGGCTTCAGGGCTGCCAGTGCCTCGAGTGACGTTTCCCTGGGACCGTCATCGGTCTCGAAAGAGAACTCGCGGTCGCCCAGCCTCACCTGCACCGGGATTATCTCCTCTTTGAACCGTCCGTCCCGCTGAGCTGCCAAGGCGTTCTCGTTCGACCTCAACGCAAACATGTCCTGGTCTTCGCGGCTGATTCCGTATCGCTCGGCGACGATCTCCGAGGTCATTCCCATGGATTCGTAAGCCGACGGGAACTCCTCGGCGAGCCAGGGATTGAGGCTGGGCTTGTTGCCCGACATGGGCACCATCGACATCGACTCGACCCCACCGGTGAGAATCACATCCGACCATCCGGCCATGATGTGCGCCGCTCCGGTGGCGAGCGTCTGGAGCCCGGAGCTACAGAACCGGTTCATGGTCATTCCCGGAACCGTGATCGGCAGCCCTGCCCTAAGCACTGCGAGACGCCCGACGTTCATTCCCTGTTCGCCTTCGGGGATTGCGCAACCGATGATCGTGTCCTCGATGATCGCCGGGTCCAGCTCGGGGGTGCGCTCGGTGAACCCTTCGATCAACAGCCCGAGCAACTCGTCCGGCCTGGTCTCGCGGAGGCTTCCGCGATTGGCTTTCCCGACCGCGGTCCGATGTGCATGTGTGACTACGACTCCCATGGGGATCTCCTCTTTCCGCTGGTCAGTTTCGCAACGCCTTGCCGGTCGTCAGCATGTGCTGGATTCTCTCGATGGTCTTGGGTTCGTGACATAGTTCCACGAACACTTCTCTTTCGAGATCGAGAAAGTCTTGTTCCGAACGCTCTGCGCCGGCAGGCACATCGCCTCCGCAGATGACGTAGGCAAGGCGTTTGGCCAGTTTCTGGTCGTATTCGCTGATGTACCCACCACCGCGCATCCCGTGGAGAGCAACCTTCAATGAGGCGATCCCGTCCCGGCCCGGGACTGGCACCTTCTGAAGTGCCGGGGGCTTGTAGCCCATCTGGACGAGCGCCAGGACATCGGCTTTGGCATCGGACAGAAGCGCTTCCGAGTCGAGGGTGATCCGGTCGGATGCCCTCAGGAATCCCAGATCTCGGGCTTCCTCTGCGCTTGTCGACACTTTGGCCATCCCGATGGTCGTGAAGATCTCCTCGAGTACTGGGAACGGGTTCGGTTTAACGCCGTGGGCGGTCGAACTGTAGAAGC
>JBFJTO010000170.1:0-3954 GCA_041625295.1 Acidimicrobiia bacterium
GATCCTCTCCGGCCACAGCACGGTCGGAGATTCGCCTTCAGGTCACCAGTGGAGCAGCGAGTCCTTCGACGACCTTGACGGATGGGAGAGCGAGAAGTGCGTCTGGTTTCACCTTCAGCTTCGAGGAGCGGTTTCCTCCGCCGAGGACGATTTCCTCGCGATCCATCACAGCAGCGTCCACGTAGACCGGGATGGAGGGATCGAGCCCGAAGGGAGTCACACCGCCGATCAGCATTCCCGTTGCCTCCAGGGTTTGATCCGAAGACGCAAACGACAGTTTGCGCACACCCATCAGATGTCTAACTGTGTGGTTGACGTCGAGGCGAGTCGTGGCCAGAGCAATGCAGGCGGCTATGACACCTTCTGGCTTCTTGGAAGCAACGAGGATCGTGTTGGCCGAGTCTGCCGGATCGACTCCGTAAGCCTCACAAAACGCCGCAGTATCGGCAAGCTCAGGATCGCAGTCCATGACGGTATGCGGAACCCCGAGCCGGGTGAGCGATTCGTGTACTTGTGGCGCCGCCTCCATGGCTGAGGACGATACAACTCCTCCCGGCACCAGTCGCCTCCCTCTTGAGGATCTCTGGTGGGGGAGAGGTCAGTCTGCAGCGGCTCCGTGCGCCGAGTGGTCGTGGTCTTCCTCAGAGTGCTCGTGCTCGTGCTCGGCGATCTGGCGCCGCACGTCGTCCATGTCCAAATCGTTGACCTGGCGAATCAGGTCTTCGAGGGCGGCAGGAGGAAGGGCACCGGCCTCGTTGTAAAGCAGGATTTGATCGCGAAACACCATCAGAGTGGGAATCGAACGAATGCCAAAGGACATTGCCAGTTCTTGCTGGTCTTCTGTATCGACCTTCGCAAATACGGCAGTCGGGTTCTTCTCAGAAGCGGCTTCGAACGTGGGGGCAAAAGACCGACACGGGCCGCACCACGAAGCCCAGAAATCGACGAAAACGGTTCCGTTCTTGTCGATCGTGTCGTTGAATGTTTCCATTGTCAGGGCGACGGTGGCCAAGTCATGTCTCCTTTGAGCTTCCGATATCTCAACAGGGTTATACCTCGATTCATTCCGGTATTGCGGCTCTGGAGAATCGGTAACATGTGCGTATGGCGGCAGGACGGCTGAATCGACGTGCAATCGAACTCCTCGAGATTGCCGTTTCTCACAAGGACTCGACCGGCGCCGGACTGACATCGTTTGCGATCGCTCAGAGCATGAATCAGAAGGGGCGTGGGCTGATGAGCAGTGGTCGTCTGCTCCCTCTGCTGGGCAGCCTCGTGGATGCGGGTTTGATCTCGAGGACGAAAGAGACCTCGGCGTCGGGCGCACAGACGTGGAGGTATCGGGTGACCGGTGCGGCTATGCCTGCGGTCATTCCCAGCAGCGTCCGCGCAAGACCGGCGACTTCTGGCTTGGGAGATGAGATCCGCCCATGACCAACCAAACCGTCAGCTTTCGAATGGCCCACTGGTTGTTGAGCGTCGGCATGTGGGGTGTGCCGGAGTCGGAGTTCGAGGACTTCTACCCGGAACGAATCGCAGATCTCGAACTTCAGGCGAACGACTCCGAATACGGAACACCGCTTCAGATGATGCGGCGGGCCGTCGCCGGACTCGCCTGGGACGTGCGGGCTCGCCTGGGAAGTGGTAACCCGACATTGGTCTCTCGAGGTGTGCTGATGTCCTTGTTGACCGCGTCCGCGATTGTGACCGTGTTTGCATCGATGGTCGGGAATACCCTGCACTCGTTAGCCAATGCCAGCGCCGCCATAGCTCTGGCAATCTTTGCGTGGGCTTTTTTCTCTTCTCCTAACCGTCTGAGGATCACACCGATTGCCATTTCGGCTGCCCTGCTTGCTGGATCGGACACGGTTTCGGCGTTGACGGTGCATCCCGCACCGGGAGATCGGCTCGCTGTGATAGCCGTTGTGGTCCTGGCAACAGCAGCAATCTCGTACTTCCTGCTCCTGAGCGTTCTCCTGATCCGGTCCCGGTCGATATCGATACTGCGGATGGCGTTTCGAACGGTTTCCATTTCGAGCTTTGCTTTTGCCGTGCTGGAGATCTGGGCGGCTCTCTACCGTGCCGTCGCCACACCGACGCGAATCGCCGCTGGAGTCGTGGCGCTGGGCCTGCTCATCCTGTCGGCGGTCATGTGGGATCTGTGGCGTTTTCACGACGCCTATCTCACCGCCCAGGCTTCGGAGTCGACGGCGCCCTGAGTCTCTGAGCCCTCACTTTCCCGCTCGCGTGGTACAGTAACGTCACTGTGACGGATTCAATCCGAAGGAAGTGTGCCTGGTGCGGGGGGTTGTTTTCGAGTCCGAGGGGCCCGGGGCGCCCGCCGGCGTATTGCCGACGCTCGCACCGCCAAAGAGCATTCGAGGCGCGTCGGCTTGCGGAGGTGCACCGTCTCGGTGATGACGACGTCCTCGTCGCCAAGACAACATTCGAATCGGTTCGAGATCTGATGTATCGGATCGAGTCGGCGCTGCAGGACGTGGATGGCGATCTGAGATCCGGTGCCGACCCCGAGGAGTATCGGAAGGCGCTGTGGCACCTGTACCGGGCCGCTGGTGAAGTCAGGACTGTCTCATTCGAACCCAAGGCGCTGGCGTGATGATCACCAGCGTAATGCTGATAATGTGTATTATCCGCCCTAGATGACGAATCTCGCCGAACTCAGTTCTGAATGGCTCGACTGGAAGAACACTTCGAAGCCGTCCCCTGCCACTCTCAGAGCCCGCATGGCCGATCTCTCGGTCATCGCGGGGTTGTTGGCGGTGCGGACCGGAAAGACGGCTGCAGAGACAACTCAAGGCCTTGGGTTCCTCGAGGCTTCCGATCTGACCGAGGAGAACGTCACCCGGGCGTTCGCCGAGTACGCCAAGGCCCATGCGCCGGCGTCGATTCGCCGCTGCCGATCGACCTGGTCCGGGTTTTGCCGGTGGCTGGTGGTGCACCGCAAGGCCCTGGAAGCCAACCCTCTCGAATACGTGGAACCTCCAGCCGCCAAGCGGTGGCGACCAAAACCGATAAGTGAGGAGGATCTGGCGCGGGTGATTCGGGCGGCACAGACGCCCTCATCCCGGGCTCGCAAACCCTGGGCAGAACTCGAGCAAGCCATGTGCGCCCTCTTCGTGGGTGCCGGTCTCCGGATATCAGAGGTCATGACGCTCCGTGTCGGTGACATCCGCCGCTCACCCACCGAGATAACCAAGCTGTCCGTCACAGGCAAGGGCGGCGTCACCAGAACGGTTCCACTTCCGCCCGAGATGGTGGCCGTCGTCGACCGTTACCTCGCCTCCAGGCTCGAAACAGTCGGCGAGTTCCGGCCAACCGACCGCTTGCTGGTCCGCGCCGACGGCCGAGCCTTCACGCCAAAGGCGGTGGACTACATGGTTTCGGGGTGGTTCCGACGCGCCGGCGTGGCGCCGCCAAAAGGTGCGCTCGCGCACTCACTACGCCACACATACGCCACTCTGCTCGTTGAACAGTCCGGCTCCGTTCCCGAGGTACAGCGTCTGCTCGGGCATGCCAATCTGCAAACCACCCAGGCATACATCGACGTGGCCGCCCGTGGGATCGAGGAGACTGCGATGGCGAATCCGACCCGCAAGCTTCTTGGCGATACGATCCGACAGTGACTCCCCTCCCCCGCCACCTCCTCCCCGACACCGCCCAGGTTGGACCAGCAGGTCAGCTCTTGATCGGCGGTTGTGACACCCTCGAACTGGCAGCCGAGTTCGGAACTCCGCTCTTCGTCTACGACGAAGCTCATCTCAGAGCGCGGTGCCGGGAGACCGTGGATGCTTTTGGTAGCGGCGCCGTGTACGCGGCCAAGGCATTCCTGTGCAGGGCGATGGCCCGTCTTGCCCATGAAGAGGGGATGCGGATCGATGTTGCCACCGGTGGGGAGCTTTTCGTCGCCCTCAGCTCGGGCGTGCCCGCCGAGGA
>JBFJTO010000171.1:0-3946 GCA_041625295.1 Acidimicrobiia bacterium
CTTCGTCGGCTGATGAGACCCGCCCTGAGGGCTAACCGCCACAGACCGCAGACTCGATGTACGAGATAACTGCGTGAAAGTCTGGGCGTGGGCCTTCCTCGAATCGACTCTCAGAACTCGATCACCTGGCGAAGAGCGGCGCCGTCGGCGAGACGATCCATCGCTTCGTTGATGTCGTCCAACCCGATGCGATGCGAAATCAGACTCCCGACCGGGAACCGACCTTGCCGGTACAACTCGATGAAACGCGGGATGTCTCGGCTTGCCACGCAGGAACCGAAATAACTCCCCCTGACCGTCGCTGCGGCGGCGACCAGTGGGGCTAGCTCCAGGGCGTGGGCGACCCCCGGACCGGGAAGTCCCAGAGTGGTGACGGTGCCACCTCTCCTGACGAGTGCCATCGCCTGGCGGAAGCCGTCCACCGTGCCCGAGGCTTCGATGGCGTGGTCCACGCCACCACCGGTCATCCCGGCTACACGAGCTATGGATTCATCGCCCGAGACCAACACGTCGGTTGCCCCGATCGCCGACGCAGCCGAAAGCTTCGCCTCGAGGACATCGAGGGCAACGATCCGCTCGGCGCCTACGGCCTTGGCACCGATGACTGCGGAGAGTCCCACGGCTCCCAAGCCAACGACGGCAACCGATTCCCCGCTGGCCACTTTGGCGGTGTTGAGCACGGTCCCCCCACCGCACACGACGGCGCATCCGAAAACGCAGGTATCCCCGGCCACGAGACCCTGCGGCACTTTCACGACGGAGGCCTCGGATACCAAGGTGTACTCGGCAAACGCCGCCACCCCCATGTGGTGATGGAGTGGCTCTCCCCGATGGGTGAGCCGCGTTCCTCCGGTCAACAACTCGCCCTTGCGGTTGGCGGCCATGCCCACGTCGCACAGCCAGGCCTCACCCCGGCGGCAGGGGCCACACTCGCCGCATTGGGGCAGGTAGACCAACACGACCGGATCGCCGGGTGCAAAATCGGTGACTCCGGGTCCGACCGCGGCGATCTTTCCGGACGCTTCGTGGCCGATGACCATCGGAAGGGGCCAGACCCGGGCACCGGTGACCACCGACAGGTCGGATCTGCACAGGCTGGCCGCACCAACATCGACCAGCACCTCGCCCGGTCCGGGATCGGGGAGTTCGAGCTCGACGATTTCGAGAGGGCGAGACTCCGCATAGGGTCGGGGCAGGCCTCGCTCGCGAAGCAGAGCGCCCCGGAACGTGGTCATGGCGCTGAGACGAGAGTCATGCCCGCAGCTTGAACCTCTGAATCTTCCCGGTGGCCGTCTTGGGCAGATCCTCGACGAATTGAATCCAGCGGGGGTACTTGTACGGCGCCAGATCTTTCTTGCAGAGCGCCCGGAGTTCTCCAACAAGCTCATCGCCCGCATCACTCGGATCGACCAGCACCACGTAGGCGGCGGGTTTCACCAACCCGGCGTCGTCCAGCTGGCCGACCACGGCAGCCTCGAAAACCGCCGGATGTTCGATCAACTTGGCCTCGATCTCGAATGGCGAAGTCCAGATCCCGCCCACCTTGAGCATGTCGTCGCTGCGACCCTGGTAGCCGTAGTAGCCGTCCTCGTCGAGGACATACATGTCGCCGGTGTCGAGCCAGTCGTCACCAAGCATCGCCATCGCGGTCCGGTCCGGGTTCCGCCAATACGCCCGGGCCGCCGAAGGCCCATTCACAAGCAGCCGACCCGGGGTTCCCGGTGCGACGTCACGGCCGGACTCGTCGACGATTCGCGGTGTGTACCCGGGTACCGGGAGGCCCGAATGTCCCGGGCTGATGTCCCCGGGGCGATTGGAGATGAATATGTGCAGCAACTCGGTGGATCCGATCCCGTCGAGGATGTCCAAGCCGGTGCCGTCCTTCCAGCGTCTGAGAATGTCTCCGGGAAGGGCCTCGCCGGCCGACACACACATCCGGATCGAACTCAGGTCGGGTTGCGCCGTTCCCAGCGCGGTCAACTGGGCGGCGTACAGGGTGGGAACGCCGAAATAGAGGGTGGGTCGCAACTTCTCGATGACTGCGAACGTGGTCTCGGGCGTGGGTCGGCCGTCGAACAACACCGAGGTGCCCCCAACCCACAGCGGGAACGTCATGGCGTTGCCGAGGCCATAGGCAAAGAACAGCTTGGCCGCCGAGAAGAACACATCCTCCCCGGTGGACCCGAGAACCTCGACCCCGTAATTCTGGCTGGTGACAACCATGTCTCGGTGACGGTGAATCGCCCCTTTGGGATCGCCCGTTGAACCCGACGAGTACAGCCAGAAACAGTCATCGAGAGCCGACGTGGCCCGCGGTTCGAGTTCCGATCCGGACTTGGCCATGAGCGTCTTCAGGGTCTCACCCTCCCCAACAGTGAGAATCTGGTGGGCGGGCCCCGGGCGGACTGCCTCGAGAGCAGGCTCGACCTCGGCGGCAAACTCTGGTGAATAGATCACCGCGGCCGCCTCGCTGTCGCCGATCATGAACTCGTAGTCCTTGGCCCGCAACAGCGTGTTCAGCGGAACCGGGATGATTCCGGCTGTGATCGCACCCCAGAACACATAGATGAACTCCGGGGAATCCTTGACCACCATCAGGACCCGATCGGTTGGATTGATCCCCAAGCCGAGGAGGGCGTTTCCGGCACGGGCCACACCCTCCGCCAGACCTCCATATGTGACTTCCTCACCGTCGAACGTCTGGATCGCCACCTTGTCGGCGCGTCCTTCGTCGAGATGACGATTGATGAAGGCGACCGCGGCGTTGAAGGTGGGTGCGATCTGGATTCCTGCCTCGCCGATCTCGATGCTGTGGTCGCGCATGTTGCTCCGTCTCTAGGCTCGACCGATCGTATCGCAGACACCCCTTTCCCGCCCCGCTGGCCCCGATTAGTTCCCGTTTTCGCAACCAAAAGCTCATCAGAACCCTGACCAGCCGGTCAGGCTGCGGCCGTATAGTGACCCCATGTTTGTGGACTTCCGTACCAGCCCGGACCAGTACCGCCATTGGCGTTTTCAGCTCGACGGGGAAGTGGCGCGACTGGGGATGGACGTCGATGAGGACGGAGGGCTCGGTCCCTGGGAACTGAAGATGAACTCCTACGACCTAGGGGTGGACATAGAGCTCTACGACGCGGTGCAAAGGCTTCGTTTCGAACACCCAGAGGTGAAAGCGGTCGTCATCGAATCCGTCAAGGAACGGATCTTCTGTGCCGGTGCCAACATCCGCATGCTGGGCAGCTCGCCGCATCCCGACAAAGTCAACTTCTGCAAGTTCACCAACGAGACCCGCAACTCCATCGAGGACGCATCCGCGGGATCGGGCCAGAGATATCTCGCCGCCCTCAATGGGAATGCCGTCGGAGGAGGATATGAACTCGCCCTCACCGCCGATCGCATCATTCTCGTTGACGACGGCACCGCCTCGGTCGCTCTCCCTGAGGTGCCCTTGTTGGGCGTTCTTCCCGGCACGGGAGGTCTGACCCGCCTCATCGAGAAGCGTCACGTCCGGCGTGATCTGGCCGACGTGTTCTGCACTGTCGAAGAAGGTGTGAAGGGCGCAAAGGCGGTCGAGTGGAATCTCGTCGATGAGGTGGTTCCCACTTCTCGATTCGCCGAGACCATCGAGACCCGGATTCACGAGATGGCTTCGGAGAGCGACCGCCCCTCCGATTCCCGCGGAATCACTCTCACCCCCCTGGAACGCGACATCGATGGGGACAGCATCCGCTACCAACATCTCAGTGTCGAAATCGACCGGACCCAGAACAACGCCGCCTTCCTCGTCTCGGGACCCGAGATGGGTCCCCCCCGGGATCCGGACGAAATGGTCGAACAGGGAGCTGGCTTCTGGCCGCTGGCGATGACACGTGAACTCGACGACGCCATCCTCCACATGAGAACCAACGAACGCACTGCTGGAACGTGGCTGATCCGTACCCTCGGC
>JBFJTO010000172.1:0-3930 GCA_041625295.1 Acidimicrobiia bacterium
CCGGTCGATGACCAGATGACCACCCGATGGCAGGTAGACCCGCCGGTCGAGCGCTTTTTTCAGTTGGTCTTCGACGTGGTACCTCTCGAAGAGAGGCATTTCGTCTTCGTACAAGCTGACCTTGGAGACCAGATCGGGTGCAGTCGACTCGAGGTAGGCGACGACTTCGCGATGGGCTTGCTTGTCGTCTAGAAGGAGCCGACGGAAGTCCGAAGTGAAGTTCTCCCTGATCACCCTGATGAGGAGGTCCGGTTCCGAGTAGATCACCCGGGGAGCCCCGCCCTTGGCGGCGTCGGTCTGGATCTGCTCCCAGGTCTTCATGAGTCGGGAAATGTCCGCGGCGATGTCTTCCGGACTCGCATGCAGCGCCGCGGTCCGCACGATGACCCCAAACCCGTCCGGCTTGACCGCCGAAATGACCTGACGCAGTCGCTGCCGCTCGTCCTCGGGGAGCCGCCGGGAAATCCCCTGGGCGTCGGAATCGGGGACCAGCACCAGATATCTGCCCGGCAATGACGGCAGACCGGTGAGCCGGGCGCCCTTGGCGCCGATGGCGTCTTTGACAACCTGGACCAGGATCTCGTCGCCCTCTTTGAGGACCTCTTCGATCTTCGGACTCCGCTTCCCCTGGATTGTGGACTTCACATCGGCCGAGTAAATGACGCCGTTCTTCGCGGCGCCGAAGTCTGCAAAAGCGGCTTCCATGCCTGGAAGCACATTGCGGACCTTGGCGAGATAGATGTTGCCGACCAGCGACTCCTTCTCGGAGCGGGCCACGTAATGCTCGACCAGTACCGGACCTTCGAGCATGACCATCTGGGTCTGATGGGAACGCACTCGTACCAACATCTGCTTCCGCGTCGACTCGACGGGGATGATGATTTCTTCTTCGACTGGCCGGGTCCGGTTGGTCGACCGGGACCGCGGTTTGCGGTTGTCAGAGGGTCGGCGCTGCTTGCGCTCGGGTGGGCCGGACTGCACCGGCCTCTCCACAACCCTGCGCACCTCTACCTTTTGACCTCCGACACGGAACGTCTTCCGTTCCTCGACCACCTGGTCGGCTGCACCTTTGCGAAGCACCTCCGGTGCCCGCTTGCGAAACAATGCCATTTATGAAGGCTCCTGATTCCTTCCGGAGCGCGAGATCGGGAAACACCAACGACTCCGCCGCCGAAATGGAGGTGAGGACGGCGAGTCGAGAAGAAGTGTCCACGGGTCGAATCTCCGGGTCTACGCGTTGAGGGTGAAGGCAACTCGCCAACTAGCGGCTGCCCCAAACTCTTGGGTTGCCGGACGAAAGCCCGACGCGCTCAGGGTAGCACCAGGCCGATGGGTTCAGGAGTCGTATCGCCAAGACCCAGGGCTGGCTGCTCGGGTTCACCCGGGTCGTAGCACGCCCGACACCGAGCCTCGTAGGCGCCTTCGGCGCCCAGAACCACCAGATCATCGGAACGGACGATCCTCTGCGTGTACAGGGCGGGGGCGCCGCACCGGTGACAAACAGCCAGCATCTTGGCCACGTATTCGGACCGACCACACAGTGTGGGCACCGGCTCGAAGGGCCGCCGCAGGTAGTCGAGATCGAGCCCGGCAACGATCACCTGTTTGCCGGCGTGGGCGAGACGGTCGACAACTTCGACCAGCCCGAAGTCGAAGAACTGGGCCTCGTCGATGCCAACGACGACGGTGGCATCCTCGACCAGGTGCAGCAGCGAGTCGCTGTCGGTAACGGGAATCGCATCCACCCTCAAGGCACTGTGAGACACGACTTCTTCGTCGGCAAACCTGCTGTCGAGAGCCGGTTTGAAGGTCTGAACTGGGACGCGGGCAATCTTCGACCGGGTGACTCTGCGGATGAGCTCCTCGCTCTTGCCCGAAAACATGGGCCCACAAATGACCTCGGTCCAGCCGGTTTGGGGTCGTCGATACATACAGCGAGCGTAGCCCCTGCCCCGACCGGCCCCGTTCAGCTCGCGAAAGTCTCGCTCCGAACCCGAGAGCGTTTGAGCCAAACGGAATTGGAGATGCCAATCGATAAAGCCATCGCCATGTAGAACGAACCCCCTTGGCTCAAGAAGGGCAGCGGTAAACCGGTCACAGGTGCGATTCCAATCGTCATTCCGATGTTGATGAACACGTGGAACATGATCATTCCGGCCACTCCCACGACGATCAGGGCCCCAAACTTGTCCCTTGCGTGAACGGCAATCACGAGGAGCCTCCACACGACGATCAGAAAGACGATCAAAACCAAGATCCCGCCGATGAATCCGAGTTGTTCGCCGACGGCCGTGAAAATGAAGTCGGTTTCCTGCTCAGGGACGTAGGAGAGATTCGTCTGGCTGCCCTGGAACAAACCCTTTCCCAGCAGCTGGCCCGATCCAATCGCCAACTTCGACTGCCTGAGGTTGTATCCGATTCCTTGAGGGTCGATGCTGGGATCGAGAAACACCCTTATCCGATCGATCTGGTGCGCACGCAAAACGCCGATCTGCGCCATCAGGAACACTGTCAGCGATCCCCCACCTATCAAGGCTGTGGCCTGCCGCCACCTCATCCCGGCCCCGAACAGCATCACCAGCACGATAAAAGGAAAGGTGAGCGTGGTTCCGAGATCCGGTTGGGCGAATATCAGCGCCGCCGGGACCGCCGTGAGGATGATCGCCTGGGCAATCACCTTCCACGGCAGGCGCTCGCTCTCGCGCTGACGTGACAGGAGAAAGGCGAGGGCCAGGATCGTGGCCAGCTTGGCAAACTCTGCGGGCTGGAGGTTGAAGAAACCGAGCGGGACCCAGCGCCTGGCTCCCTTCACAGGATCGAAGAGGTATACCGCGAACAGAAGGATCAGCATGCCCCCGTAGATGATGGGCAGGTAGTCACGGAGACTCCGGTAGTCGATCACCGAAAACCCGGCCATCGCGATCAGGCCCGCGGTCACGAAGATGAGCTGACGCTCGAGCGACACCGTCGGAAGGACGTTTGAGCGCTCCAGGCCAAAACGGGTCACCGAGAAGATCATCAGTGCCCCGAACCCGGACAAAGCCAACACCGCGGCAATGAGGATGTAGTCGGGCCGGTTGCTGGGCCGTTCGGAGACGGCAGGCTTGGACGCGCCCAGGGACACCATCAGTCCGCCGCCGCCCCGGCAACGATGGGTGTCAGCTCTTCACCCATCAGATACTGAAGGATGTAGCGAGCCACCGGAGCCGCGACCGCTCCTCCGCTCCCGCCTTCATCGATCAAAACCACCACTGCATATTGGGGGTCGTCGAGAGGTGCGACTCCGGCGAACCATGCATGGTTGTCCCTCGACGCCGTCGACTGGCCGGTGCCGGTCTTGCCACCGACGTTGAACTTCGACGGCCCAAAGTCGGCAAACGCCCGGGATGCCGTGCCCCTCGAAACAACCCTGCCCAGGTCGGTCAGCAGCGATTTGGTGTATGCCGGGTTGATCTTCAGGTCCCGCACCACCTCGGGCCGGCCCGCATACACGAGCGCCCCATCGGCGTTGCGCACCTGCGAAACCACGTACGGCTTCCAAACCTTGCCGCCGTTGGCGAGTGCCGCATACGACACGGCCACCTGGAGTGGCGTGGCGCTCACGTAGCCCTGGCCGATGGCAGTGTTCATGAGATCGCCGCCAAACCATGGGTCGCTCAACTCCAGCCGGCTCGGGTCGAGGAGCCTGGGGGCATCCTCGTTGTCGAGCTGCAACTTCTGCCACGACTTGAAGAGCTCGCGATCGGGGATGATCCCTGCTGCCTCACCGACGAGGTCGATGCCGGTCTTGGCGCCGAACCCGAGTGATCTGGCCTCGTCCTGGATCACGTTTTCCTTGGAGGTTCCCTTCCAATTGCGGTGAACACCAAGGGCGACGTTGTAGAAGAAGATGTTGCACGACTGTTCCAACGCTCCGTGGTAGTCGAGCCA
>JBFJTO010000173.1:0-3906 GCA_041625295.1 Acidimicrobiia bacterium
ACGGGCTTCGGAAGCTTCCAGCGTCGACAGATCCGGTGCGAACACGTCATTGAGCACGGCGTTGGTCTGTGCCGCGGTCATGGCATCGAGTGCGCTGGCGGCCGCTGCCGGGTCGAACTGCTCATTTGCGATGTTGCGAAGGCCACCGGCCGACACCACCACGACGAATGCAGAGGTCCCCACCAGGCTCCCCAAAACGAGCACCACGAGTGCCCTCCACCGGTGTGTCCACACCCAACTCAAAACAAAAACCTCAGTTTGCGGAGAGCGAATCCTAAGGCACGGGAGCCGGGGCCAAAAACCATCACTACGAGATGAACACGGTGCCTGTGAACAGGCCGACGATCCGGCCATCCTCGCGCTCAACCGCGACTCTGTAGGTACCCAGCGTTCGGCCGCGCGTGGCCTCCTCTGCCCGAGCGATGAGCCGATCTCCAAGACCTGAACCGCCACTCAGGACAAGATGCGTGTCGATTGCCACGGCCCGATCTCCGGCGGCGTTGGACGCCAGGCTGAAGGCGCAGTCGGCAAGAGAGAAGACCGCTCCACCGTGGGTAACTCCCAGGAAGTTCAGGTGTTCCTCAGCGACATTCATCTCGAGGACGACGCCCTCTTCACCCTCCGCAACCAACCGCACTCCCAACAGCGACGAATACGCGTCGGCGTCGATCATCTGGCGCAATCGGGCGGGATCGGTTTTCATGCTTGCGACGGTAGTGAGTAGATAATGAGACCGCACCGGCGGGAAACACTCCAGAAGGGGACCTCTTGAAACGCTCGATCATTGCTCTCGTCATTCTGATGGCTGCGTGTTCGGCAACGACGACCGAGACTCCGACCACCCCATCGACCTTGCCCCGCCCGGACCTTGTCACATACGCGGGTGAAGGATTTTCGATCGGTTATCCCACCGGGTGGAAGGTGGAGACCGAGCCCGGATTGGCGACCTTCACCGCGCCGGCTCCGATCAGCGGCTTCACCGACAACTTCAACGTGTCGTTTGGTGACGTCCCCGACTCGATGAGGCTGGCCTACTACGAAGGCGAAGCGGAGAGAATGCGCCAGTACTTTGGAGACATAAAGATCTTCGAAGACCTCGACGTCACCGTCGACGGCGCGCCTGCCAAGGCGCTCACTTTCACAGCTACCAACGATGCGAACCAGGTCGGCATATCACGCCTGGTCGTACAGCGGAACGACACCGCATTCGAGATCACGTTCTTCTCGACGCCGGAGAGGCTGCAGGAGTTGACTGCGGTCGTGCAGGACGTGTTCGCAAGCTTCCACTTCGACTCCTGAGGCAACCAGGAACGCGCCAGGGTCAACTACCCTCTGGCCTCGTGCTGGCTTTACCCCACGTCGCTTCTGGAAAGGTCCGGGAGATCTACTCGGTGGACCAGGACCACCTGTTGTTCGTCGCCACCGACCGGATCTCGGCATACGATTCGATTCTTCCCAATCCGATCCCGGACAAGGGCCGGGTGTTGACCGGATTGTCCCTCCATTTCTTCGACCTCCTGGACACACCCAACCATCTCGTCGGCACAGATCTCGACGACATACCCGGAATCACCGATGATGACCGCGCCTACCTGGCTGGGCGGGCGATGGTGGTCAGACGAGCCAGCGTCATTCCGGTCGAGTGTGTCGCCCGGGGCTATCTCTACGGCTCCGCATGGCGGGAGTACGCAGCCGGAGGCGGCCCCACCACCGAGCATCTCCCTCCCGGTCTCCACAAGGCGGACAAGTTGGCGGAGCCCATCTTCACGCCCGCCACAAAGGCCGCCAGCGGCCACGACGAGAACATCACCGAATCGGAGACCAGGTCCCTGATCGGCGACACGCTCTACGAGGCTCTGCGGAAAAGCACGATCGACATCTATCTGCGGGCTTCGGATCACGCCGCAGAACGTGGGGTCATCCTCGCAGACGCCAAGTTCGAGTTTGGTCTCGCCGGCGACGATCTCTTGTTGATCGACGAGGTGCTCACCCCGGATTCGTCTCGATACTGGCCGGCAGAGGAGTGGATTCCTGGCAGGGAGATCCCCAGCTACGACAAACAGTTCGTACGCGACTGGTTGGACAGCAGCGGCTGGGATCACTCGCCTCCGGCCCCCGAGCTCCCCGACGACGTGGTGATGGGGACCCGGGCGCGCTACGTGGAAGCCTTCGAGAGAATCACCGATTCGAGCTTCGAGCAGTATCTGGAGGACACCGGAGCATGAATGTCACCGTGAACATCACCAGGCGGCCCGAGATCGCCGACCCCCAGGGCAAAACGACCACGAGAGCCCTCCATGACCTCGGCTACTCCGAGGTTCGCCTGGTTCGTGTCGACCGCACGATCCACCTCGAAGTCGATGGCGAAGACACCGGCTCCGTGCGGGCGAGGGTTGCCGAGATGTGTGAGCAACTGCTCGCCAACCCGGTGCTCGAGGACTACGAGATCGTCACCCCCTGAGAATGACGATCGGCGTTGTCGTCTTTCCCGGTTCGAACTGCGAACACGATGTCGTTCACGCAATTCGACATGCCGGCGCCGACGCACAGCTCGTCTGGCATCGCGACTCCGATCTCAGCGGTCTGTCCGGCGTAGTCCTGCCGGGCGGTTTCGCCCACGGCGACTACCTGAGAACCGGCGCCATCGCTCGCTTCTCGCCGGTGATGCGGGAGGTGGAGCGGCTCTCTGCCCTGGGCACTCCGGTTCTGGGGATCTGCAATGGCTTCCAGATCCTCACCGAAGCAGGTCTGCTCCCCGGCGCTCTCATCGCCAACCGTGACCTCAAGTTCATCTGCCGATGGGTAGAGGTGGAAGTCGTGGACACGCAGACGATCCTCACCACAGGCATGCAACCCGGCCAAACCATCCGGATACCTTTGAACAGCTACGAGGGCAACTACGTCGATCCTTCCGGGAACGCCCGGGTCGTCCTGCGCTATTCGGACGACCCGAACGGCTCCTCGGATCGCGCCGCGGCGATCGCCAACCCGGCAGGAAACGTCGTGGGGATCATGCCCCATCCGGAGAGAGCAGTGGAGTCGATCCTTGGTTCGAGCGACGGCCTGGCGATGTTCCAGAGCCTGATCGCCGCGTCGGAAGGCGCCCGAATTGCCTGAATTCGACCCGGCACCGGAAGAGGACGCATACCGCCCGGCCGAGGAACTTGCTGCCGACGGCGCACTCCATCGCCTTCTCGGTTTGAGCGATTCCGAGTACTCACGAATCACCGAGATTCTCGGCACCGAGCCCAATCCTGCCGAATTGGCCATGTACTCGGTGATGTGGTCCGAGCACTGCTCCTACAAGTCTTCGCGGGTCCACTTGAAGCGACTTCCGACTCAGGCACCGTGGGTTGTCGTCGGACCGGGCGAGAACGCCGGCGTCGTGGATATCGGCGACGGATGGCTGGCCGCCATGCGCATCGAGTCCCACAACCATCCCTCATACGTCGAGCCCTACCAAGGTGCTGCCACCGGGGTCGGAGGGATACTCCGGGATGTGTTCACGATGGGGGCGCGACCGATAGCCCTCTGGGACCAGATCCGATTCGGGCCCCTCGATCAGCCAAAGAACCGGTATCTCTTCAACGGCGTGGTCGCCGGAATCGCCGGATACGGCAACGCGGTCGGTGTCCCCACCGTTGGCGGAGAGATCGCCTTCGAAGAGTGTTACTCGGGCAACCCTTTGGTCAACGTCATGTGTCTGGGAATCCTGAAACGAGACCAGCTCGTTCTCGGCACGGCGGGACCCGATGGATCCGTGGCAGTGCTCCTGGGAGCCGCCACGGGCAGGGACGGCATCGGGGGCGCTTCCGTCCTTGCGTCCGCAAGCTTTGACGCCGAGTCGGGGGCCAAGAGGCCATCGGTTCAGGTCGGGGATCCCTTCGAGGAGAAGAAGCTCATCGA
>JBFJTO010000174.1:0-3885 GCA_041625295.1 Acidimicrobiia bacterium
AAGACACTCGCCGCCGGTCTGTTGCCCCTGTTGGAGGCGGCCGGAGGAGGTTCCCTGGTGACTCTCGACTTCGACAACACCCAGGCTTGGCCGGCATATGACTGGATGGGTGTCGCCAAATCGGCGCTCGAGTCGGTGACCCGCTATCTGGCCAGGGATCTCGGACCCCGCAAGGTCAGAGTGAATGCTGTGTCGGCCGGCCCGTTGGGTACGGTCGCGGCCAAGTCGATACCCGGGTTCGTCCAGTTCGACGAGGTGTGGGGGGCGCGGTCGCCCCTTCGCTGGGATCCCGCCGATCCCGATCCGGTGGCCAGGATGGTGTGCGTGTTGTTATCCGACTGGGCTCCGATGACCACCGGAGAGATCATTCACGTAGACGGTGGCTTCCACGCAATCGCCGCCGGCGTCAGCGAGGAATGATCACCATTCCCGGCGACAGGGTGATGATGAACGTTGCGCCTCCACCCGAGGTCTCCCGCAACCCGACCTGACCGCCCATGGCCTCGATCAAGCCTTTGACGAGCGAGAGGCCGAGACCGGTGCCTCCCTTGGTCCGGGTATCAGAGCGCTCCAACTGTGTGAATCGCTCGAAGATCCGGGGCCGCATGTTCTCGGGTATTCCATCCCCGTGGTCGACGACCTCGATGATCGCTTGTCCGCGGAAGGTCTTGGCGTGAATCTCCACCGGGCTTGTTGGGGCGTACTTGGCGGCGTTGTCCAGCAGGTTGATGAATACACGGCCGAAGTGGTCGGGGTCGACAATGACCGATATGTCCCCGGGTTCCACGGACACGACCACGTCAGTGAGAGCTGAGGAGGCCACGACGTCGTTGAGGAATGGTTCTAGCTTTAGCTGCTCGGGGAAGATGGGGAGTGCCGAGCGATCGAGCCTGGACACGATGAAGAGGTCCTCGATGAGTCTCTGCAACCGTCGAGCCTGGCGGCGCGCGCTTCCGAGCAGGTCCTCTGTGGCTTTTTCGCTGATGCCGGGACGGGCAATCGTGTCCAGTGATCCGATGATTGCTGTCAGCGGCGACCGCAACTCGTGAGAGACAACCGAGACGAAGTCGGTCTTCATCTGGGCCACTTCTTTCATTCGCCGGCTCATCTCCGCCGCCGCCTCGTATCGGCCCAGCTGAGACAACACGAGGGCCGCCGGTGCTGCCAGTGAACTCAGTTCTTCCTTGTGCGCGGGCTTGAAAGGACCATCCTCCGGATCGCCGACCGCGAGCACGCCCACGCTGTGTCCCTCCACACGGAGCGGGGTGATCAGCACTTCGTGGATGCCCAGATCCTTGAGGATGCCCAGATTCGTGGATCGTGGTCCGATCTCTGCGAGATGGGTGGTGACACCGGACTTGAAGACCTGGGCCACCAACCCCCCACTGGTCAGCGGGGTGCTGACCTCGTCGATCTCGAGAGTGTGGCCGTTGACCCAGATCGGGCTCATGGTTTGCAGGTCGTGCCGTTCGGGCCGGTGCAGGAACACGATCCCGACCTGCGCGTCGAGGTAGCTGCAGATCTTTCCGACGAGTTGGGGCAGACCCTCGCGAAGTGACTCGGCGCCGGCGAGAGTGGCGCTCACCGCGTAGAGCCGCTGGAAATCGGACTGCTGTTCGTGGAGGTCGGTGAGGCGGGTCTCGCTACGGGTTGCCTCGGTCGCGAACTCGTGTCCAAGCACGCCGGACACGGTGGCGACGACGATGATCGTGAAGGCTGGAAACGCCAGAGCTTCGAGCGTATCGGCCTGTCCGCTCTGGAGTGCGGCGAAGCCGAGCGACCCGACGGTGACTGCGGTGATGAGAATGTGGCGGTTGCGGGTCAATGCCAGACCGGTGAGAACGACTACCCCGGCGAACAGAGGCTGGGTTGCCGGAAACAGGCTTGGGATGGTCGAGATCGACCCGAGAGAGATCGTGAATGCCAGGATCCACCCCCACGAGAGCCACTGGCCGAGCCGTCCCTCCATCGCCTTGTCCCAGTTGACCGCCGTCGCCAGCGACAAAACGATCACCAGGGACGCGGCTGTGGTGAGAAACGTGGGTTCTGTCACAACCTCGGTTCGGACCGCCTGGGCGGTGAGAATCAGGAATATCGCCCATGCCAGGTAAACACTGCGGCGAACGGCAGTGGAACGAAACCGAGACATGGGCTCGGACGGCGGCAGGAGTAGCTCTCTCATTGCTCCGATTGCACAACTGTATCCTCGGCAACTGTGACAGCCCGGTTGAGTATTCGCTGATGGCGCTGAAGGCATTTGCAGACGGTCGTTTGTTTGCCCAGGTGTACGGGGACAGCCCGCCAAAGGTGGTTGCGCTCCACGGGTGGGGAAGGCGGGCCACGGATTTCGACAGGGTTCTGGCCGGGCTCGATGCCGTGGCATTCGATCTTCCGGGGTTCGGGGCATCTCCGGCGCCCCGGGCCGTGTGCGGCTCCCGCGAGTACGCCGAGATGCTCGCTCCCGAGTTCGAGGGATTCGCTCGAATGCCTGTCGTGGTCGGCCATTCCTTCGGAGGGCGTGTGGCGGTTCGCCTGGCCGGTCTCGTGCCCTTGAGTGGGTTGGTTCTCACCGGTGTTCCGCTGGTCAGAGACTCGCCCCCGAGGCTTCCGTCGCTCCGGTATCGGGCCGCCCGGCTCGCCAACCGCGTGGGAGTCTTCAGCGACGATGGGATGGAGCAGCTCAGACGCCGCACAGGTTCGGCCGATTATCGGGCTGCGACCGGTGTGATGAGAGATGTCCTCGTGACGGCCGTGAACGAGAGCTATGCAGACGAGCTCTCAGTGATCGACGTGCCCGTGACGATGGTCTGGGGTGGTGGGGATGGGGAGGTTCCCGTATCGGTCGCCGAGCGGGCTTCGGCCGTGATCGCCAAAGCAACGCTCGAGGTCGTTCCCGGGGTCGGCCATCATGTTCCTCTCGAGGCTCCCGAGCGGCTTCGTGCCGCGATAGAAGAACTGCTGGCCACATGATCTGGATCGAGACTTTGGTGGCAGCGACTGCCATTGCCGTGTCCGGTGCCCGTTGGATTCGGATCGCGCAGCGCGAGCACTATCTGGCCGGGTCGGTGACACGCTTCATGGTGAGGTGGTGGCGCTCCAGTCCGGTGAATATTGCCGCGATAGCCATCGCGGCAATAGCCCTGTTCGCTTTTCCGGCGGGAGCCTCGGTCATCGCCGTGCTTGCTCCTGTCGGCCTCTCGCCACGGGGTAAGACCAGCAAGCTGGCGTGGACGCCGAGGTTGCGGCGCCTCGTCGGTGGAGGTGTCGCTTTGGCGGCTGTGGTGGTCTGGATTGTCCCCGCCGCGGTCTGGTTGCTCCCGATTCTCGGTCCGATAGTCGTCGATTTCGCCCTGAGGGCGCTGAAGCCTTTGGAAGAGCGGTTGGGCCGCCGGTGGGTGGAACAGGCATCGACGATCCTGTCCAGGTCGGGTTCGCGGATCGTGGCAATCACCGGCTCGTACGGCAAGACATCCACCAAGGGCTACTTGAAGGCTCTCCTCGAGGGGGCCACATCGGTGCTGGCCAGCCCGGCCAGCTTCAACAACCGTATGGGGTTGGCCCGGGCCGTCAATGAACACCTGCTGCCGGGCACCGATGTGTTCATCGCAGAAATGGGAACTTATGGACCTGGAGAGATAACCGCGCTGTGCGAATGGATGACACCGGACGTTGCGGTGATCATCGCGGTAGGACCGGTTCACCTCGAAAGGATGGGTTCCGAGGAAGCGATCGCCACAGCCAAGCGTGAGATCCTTGTCAGAGCCCGGGTCGGCGTGGTCAACGTCGACAACCCTCTCCTGGCCGTTATCGCCTCCGAGGAAGCTGAGATGCGCAAGATCATCACATGCTCGGCCCGCGATCGAACCGCCGACGTGGTCGCCGACG
>JBFJTO010000175.1:0-3873 GCA_041625295.1 Acidimicrobiia bacterium
GTAAGAACAATTCGGTGAACGGTCATGGGGTCAACACTACGCTCGCTGACCTGCGGTAGCGTGGATCCGGTGATCAGATTTCTTGTTCTCATTGCCGGGATGGCTCTCGTCGGCGGGACACTGTTGTCGGCGGTGAGAACAATGGTCCTGCCCCGGTCGGCGCGCAGCTTCTTGACGGCCGTGACTTTCAGGGCATCGCGCCGTCTGTTTCGCCTGGTGGCCGATCCGGGTGGCTTTGCCCGAACGGACAAGGTGATGGCGCTGTTCGCCCCAATGACGCTTCTGGCGCTGGCGGGTGTCTGGCTGGCGCTGGTCTTGGCCGGATTCACGGCGATCTTCTGGGCCGCGGGATACGGGTCGGCTACGGAGTCGCTTTGGGTGAGTGGATCTTCGTTGTTGACGCTTGGCAGCGCATCGATGTCCGAGACCGGCCACCGCGCCCTCGGATTCACCGAAGCCGCCATCGGTCTCGGGCTCGTCGCTCTGTTGATCTCGTTTCTCCCCAGCCTCTATGCGGCATTCTCGCGACGCGAGAAACTGGTGGCTCTTCTCGAGGTCAGGGCGGGCACACCCCCCTCGGCCGTGGAGATGCTTGAGCGGTTCGAGCGCATCGGCTGGTCGGATTCCCTCGACTCGGAGTGGGAGCGTTGGGAGGCATGGTTCGTGGACATCGACGAGAGCCACACGTCGTACCCGGTGCTGGTGTGGCTTCGGTCACCACAACCCGAACGATCGTGGATCACTGCCGCAGGGACGGCACTCGACGCGGCCTCGCTGTGGGTTGCCCTTGTAGACAGGCCGGGGGACGGGCGTCCGGCGATGTGTATCCGGGCCGGCTACATCGCTCTCAGGCGAATTGCCGACTTCTTCGGAATCCCCTTTGACCGCGACCCCTCTCCATCAGATCCGATCTCCATCGCGCGAAGCGAATTCGAAGATGTCGCCGATCGGCTCAGCGCGGCCGGCGTGCCCGTCAAGGTCGACCGGGACCGAGCCTGGGCGGACTTCGCCGGATGGAGGGTCAACTACGACACCGTCCTGCTGAGCATCGCCGAATTGGTGGCGGCTCCCATCGCCCCGTGGTCATCGGATCGTTCGGCGCCCGACCACGCCAGGCCGACGGTGACGCGTTGGGGACGACGGATCAGGGATTGATCGATATCGAGATCATCGAGTGGGCCAGGCGCAGCGACGTCTCCACGTGTGCGGGCGTTTTGGCGCGGGCGAAGATGAAGCCCAGATAGCGGTCGCCTTCCGGCGGCGGGGCGAGTCTCGTCCCGGGATGTGCGGTCAACTCGATTTCGGTGATGCCGGCGACCGCCCGGGCGGCGTCGACTCCGGATACGGACACCAGTGTCCCTTTGTGGGGTATCGGGATCATCATCACGCCCGAGGCCAGATGTGAGCGCCGCATGCCCGTCTTTCTCATGCCCAACGCATGGCGCATCACCAGGACCTCCAGTGGAGTGTCCAGCAACCCGAATGTGAGACTGCGACCGCAGAGTCCCCCTACGGTTCTTGCGGCCACTTCGATGACGACGGGGCGACCGTTCTCCACCCTGAGCTCGGCATGGATCGGTCCCTGGCTCAAGCCCAGGGCCCGGGCAGCCTTTCCCGCCGCTGTGGTCACGTCGGCCAGCACCGTTGCGTCGAGCCGGGACGGTGTCACGAGGATCGTCTCTTCGAAGTACGGTCCCGTCAGTGGATCTGGTTTGTCGAACACAGCCAGCACTTCCAGCTCTCCATCCCAGAGAATCCCCTCGACGGCGACCTCAGGGCCATCGACGTAGGTTTCGGCGAGCAAAGGTTCGCTGGGATTGATCCCCTCGGTGGCGAGGATCTTTCGAATGGTTTCGATTGCCTGGGCCGCTTCGTCGGGATCATTCGCCCGTATGACTCCCTTGCTGGCGTTCATCGACAGCGGCTTGATCACCACCGGATACGCGAGGCCGGGGAGGTTGTCTGAAATCACTTCGAACGACGGCTGATTGACCTCGGCAGCGCTCAGTGCTCTTCTCATCATGGCCTTGTTGCGGGTCGCAGCAGCGGCCGGAGCTGCGTTGCCACGCAGTCCCAGTTTCTCGGAGACCATTGCCGCGACGACCACACCGGTGTCGTCCGCAGCGATGATGGCATCGATCGGCGTCGTGGCGGCAAGATCTGCCAGGGCTTCGGCCGAGGACTCGGGTCTCTGACAGTCGATGCGCACGAAACGGTCCTCGAGCCCGAGCGGCGGGGCTTCCTCGGAGGCAATGGCGATCTCCACGTCGAGGGCCGCGGCGGCCGCGATGAACTCCCGGGCGCGATATGAGCCCGTTGGTAGAACGATGAGAACTCTTGCCACGGCAGCAGGGTAGGGCGAGTGTGCGAATCCGGGACCGCGGGTTACCATCGGATCATGAGCGAACCCACGGTTATGAGCGTCGCCGCAGACGCTCTCGAGATGATCAAGCAGCTGCGGGACCAGGAACCCGGCGAGGGTGAATCCGGTCTTCTCATCGAGGTCACCGGTTTTCGTGGCCGTGACTTTCAGTACGAGTTGTCCTTCAGCCCGGTCGACGAGTGGTCCGGCGTCGTCGAACAGCACAATGGCCTCGCCCTGATGTTTCGCAGCGAGGACATCGACAAGCTTCGCGGTGCGTCGCTCGACCTGGGCGAGCAGGGTCTGGCGATGAACAATCCGAACGCTCCGGCCTCCCCTGTGATCGAGGGACCAAAGGGCGATTTGACGGGTCCTCTGGCCGATCGGGTTCAGCAGGTCCTCGCCGAGCAGGTCAACCCCGCGATTGCCGCCCACGGTGGTGCCGCCGAGTTGGTTTCCGTTGATGCCGGCTATGCCTATCTCCGGCTGATGGGTGGATGCCAGGGATGCGGTATGGCGGCGATGACCCTGGGACAGGGTATCGAGCGCATTCTCAAAGACTCGATACCTGAACTGGTGGGCGTCGTAGACGTGACTGATCACGCTTCGGGCAGCGACCCTTATTACCAGCAAGCCAAGAAGTAGGACCACAGAGGGCGAGTCTCCCCGACAGGTCCTCTACGCCCTGGTCGCAGCTGCCTTTCACATCACTGTTGCGGTCCTTGTAGCTGCGGGATGGTCAACGGGCGCCGTCGGAGGGACGGTAAGTGCGGTTCTTGCGGCCGTCTGGGTTGTCGGCGGAGTCGTGATCGGAGTCGGGTGGAGGAACACGGCGAGAACGTTGCTGGTCTCGTTGTCCGTCTTCGCGTTGTGGGCGATCCTGGCAGGAGTGGGTCGTTGACGTCACCCTTCCCAGACTGAAGCGTTCGGGAAGAAGGCCTGCCATGCGAACCAGAACTCGTTGCGATGCGTGGCGAGTTGGAGACGCTCACCGTCTAGTGGTCCGTCGATCGCTTCGCCAAGGAGGGTCCAGGTGGATCCCGTGGCGGAGTCGGTGAACTGTCCGTCGCCCGTGGGGCTGAAATCCAGGGCGACACCGTCCAGCGTGGCGAGGAAGGCGATTCCGGTTCCGACCCCGTTGCCTGTGGCGACGTCGAACGAATCGAGGGCATCGGACGTATCCGGGGCACCCCAGAACACGGCGATGGGAACGCCTCCGATGCGGTCATTCACAACCAATGCATCTTCGAGAAGGCTGAACGGATATGCCTTGTCTTCGCCAGATACGCTGACTCCCACGACCCTTTCGAGCGCCGGGAAGCGTTGGTCTATGTCGCCTCGGAAGAACATGTACGGTCGCGATCTGGACGAGTAGCCGACGTAGGGGTTGGCGCCATAGGCGATCCCGAATCCGGTGTCCTGGCTCAGGGATACTCCCTCTGGATACGTGGACTTGACGTCTGCCCAGCGCACGATCGCCGTCCCCATGGGTCTCAACCGGGTTCCGGTGA
>JBFJTO010000176.1:0-3830 GCA_041625295.1 Acidimicrobiia bacterium
CTGCGCCGTCGATGCTCTGCGGTACGTGCCATGGCGACGTGGGCAAGGCGATGGAGCGGCAGGTCGACAGGTTCGCCAAGTCGCCCCGGCCGGCGATCGCGGACGACAAGGCGTTCATGGTGCAGTTGATGGAACGCTGGGTCGAACGACTCAACCGCGACGCGAAGGATCTTCTGACCAAGCCGGTGGCCTGCCTCGATTGCCACGAAACCGACCCGAAGCGCTAGAATCCGCGAGTGCTCGCCGATTTCGGACGGGGCGGCCGCCGTGGTGATGGTTTCGGATCGATTCTTGAAGAAGATTGCCGGCGCCCGGCCGATTCGTCTGGCCGCTTCGGCCCTGCGAACCGGGGAGGTGGAGACCTCGCCCAGCAGCATGACTTTCGAGCCGCTGACCCAAAAGACCGCTCAGATCGCTTATGAGCGCTCAGGCATCGGACCCGAAGAGGTGCGCTTCGCCGAGGTCCACGACTGTTTCAGCATCGCCGAAGTGCTTAGAGTCGAAGGTCTCGGTCTGTTTCCACAGGGGACGTATCCAGACGCCGTCGCCGCCGGACACGCCGATATCGATGGCCGAACTCCCATCAACCCCAGCGGTGGATTGCTCGGCAAAGGCCACCCGCTCGGGGCCACGGGTGTCGCCCAGGTCGTCGAGGTGGTTCGTCAACTCAGAGGTGAGGCCGGCGAGCGCCAGATCGAGGGTGCCCGGGTGGGCCTGGCACATTGCCGCGGCGGAAAGGCAGCAGGCATCGAGGGAGCGGCATGCACCGTGCAGATGCTCGTGAGGTGAGCGGCCAGCAGTCGTCGCTTCCATACGTTTACATGCGTGGGGGAACCTCCAAGGCGGTGTTCCTGCGCGGGTCCGATCTTCCACCTTCGGGTGCCGACCGCGACGCCCTCATTCTCGAGCTATTCGGAAGCCCTGACCCGCGGCAGATCGACGGACTCGGTGGTGCCGACTTGCTCACGTCCAAGCTGGCCATCATCGATCCACCGAGCCGCCCGGATGCCGACCTCGACTACACGTTCGGACAGGTGAGCATCAATGACCCCGTCGTCGACTACGACATCAACTGCGGGAACATCTCGGCAGCGGTCGGTGCCTACGGAGTGGACGAAGGGTTCGTTGCCGCTCGAGGCCCCACAACCACGGTGAGAATCCACAACACCAACACGGGGAAGATCCTCGTTGCCGAGGTGCCAACCGTGGACGGCTCGGCTTCCATTGAAGGAGATGTGGCTATCGACGGGGTTCCGGGTACTGGGGCCGGCATCGCACTCGATTACAGCGCCACGGCTGGGGGCAGCACCGGAGCGCTTCTCCCTACTGGGAACACGGTCGACGTCCTGAACGTATCGGGACGCCAGGTCGAGGTGACCATTCTCGACATCGCCAACCTGTGTGTCTTTTTCGACGCGCAGGCGGTGGGACTACTGGGCACAGAAGGCCCGGGGGAATTCACCGACGACCATCTCGCACTAATCGCATCTGTCAAGGCCGCCGCTGCTGCGAGGTTGGGCATGGCCGACGATGGACTCACACCGATCCCTGTCGCGGTCGCCCACCCTGCTCCCTATGTGAACTTCTCAACCGGGGCCAAGGTGGATGAGTCCAGAATCGATCTGCTGGCGCGTGTCGTTGGCGGGAGACCGCCGGTGCTTCACAAGGCCTATCCGGGAACCGTTGGTGCCACGACCGCCGTTGCTGCAGCGATCGCGGGAACCGTCGTCAGCCGGGTTGCCAAACCTGGCGCGAACGGGAGCCTGGTAATCGGGCATCCAAGCGGAACGATGCCGGTTCTCGGTCGGGTGGGCCACAGCGATGGAGATCTCGTGGTCGAGAAAGCCGCCTACATGAGGACGGCGCGTCGACTGGCCGAAGGACATGCCTTTGTTCGCCGGACGGACGAGCGGGAGTGAATTCGGCGCTTCTGACCTTGAAGGTCAACGGTGAAGATCGCCGATTGGTCGTCCACGACTCGGCCACCCTGTTGGAGGTTCTCAGAGAGAATCTCCAACTCACCGGAACGAAACACGGCTGCGAACTTGGTGAGTGCGGGGCATGCACCGTGCTCTTGGATGGCGTGCCTGTTTTGTCATGCCTGACCCTGGCGCGCCTCGCTGAGAACAGCTCGGTCGAGACCGTGGAGGGTCTGACGAAGAACGGAAAGCCGCACCCCATCCAGACGGCCTTCGTGGAAAAGGGCGCCGCCCAGTGTGGATACTGCACACCCGGGATGCTGATGACGGCATCGGCGCTTCTCGAAGCCAATCCGCACCCAACGATCGAAGAAGCGAGGGTGGCGCTCGCCGCAAACCTGTGTCGCTGCACCGGTTACATCAAGATCCTCGAGGCTGTTGTGGCCGCCGGGGAGGTGCGCCAGTGAGCGTCGTAGGGTCCTCGTTCCCCAAGGTCGACGCCATGGGGCATGCAACCGGCAAAACGCGCTATGCCGACGACTTCTTTCTGCCCGGCATGCTGTTCGGAAAGCTGCTCCGCAGCTCCCAGGCACATGCGCTTATCAAGAGCATCGACACATCCGCAGCGGAGGCATTGCCCGGCGTGAAGGCAATAGCGATCGGTACCGACCTGCCAATCACCTACGGAATCCTCCCCGTGAGCCAGGACGAGCACGTGTTGGCGGTCGATGAGGTCCGCTACATCGGGGAACCTGTGGCAGCCGTGGCCGCGATCGATGAGGCGACAGCCGCTGCCGCGACTCGCTTGATCAAAGTCGAATACGAGCCGATCAAGGCGGCCACGACGATCGAGGAGGCCCTGGACTCTTCGACCCCGCGGCTCCACCGCGAGGGAAACGGTCCCGACGTCCACCGGGCTGCCGGATTCGAGTTCGGCGACGTCGAGACCGGGTTTGCCGCCGCCGACCACATTCGCGAGGACCTCTTCTACTTCTCCGGGAACACTCACGTCCCGATGGAACAGCATTCCACGGTGGCCGAATTTGGCCCCGACGAGAGGCTGACGGTGTGGTCTTCGACACAGGTGCCCCACTACCTCCACAGGGCATTGGTGAAAGTGCTCGAGATGCCAGCCTCGCGAATCCGGGTGATCGCGACACCGGTCGGGGGAGGATTCGGCGGCAAGACCGATCTCTTTGGCCACGAGTTTGCGGCGGCCCATCTAGCCAGGATTTCCGGCAGGCCCGTGAAGATCACGTTGACCCGCGAAGAAGTCTTCTACGCCCATCGGGGTCGGCACGCAACGCTGATGTGGGTCAAAACCGGCTTCCGTAGCGACGGGGGCATCACCGCGATGGCGTTTCGCAGCTATCTCGACGGCGGTGCGTACGGCGGTTACGGCGCAGCCTCTCTGCTCTACACCGGGGCCCTTCAGACCGCCACCTACAAGATCCCTGCCTACCGTTTCGAAGGTCTGCGGGCATTCACCGCAAAGCCGCCGTGCGGCCCCAAACGTGGTCATGGCACCCCACAGCCGCGCTTCGCTCTCGAGTGCCATCTAGACAAGGCCGCCGAGGATCTGGGACTCGACCCCGAAGCGATCAGGATCAAGAATCTCGTCGAGCCTTTTTCGAGGACGGTCAACCACCTACGCATCACCAGTTGTGGGCTCCGGGAGTGCATCGAGACCGTGGTCGAGGCATCGGGCTTTCACCGCAAGCGGGCGGAGCTTCCACCCGGCCGGGGAGTGGGGTTGGCGGTTGGTTCATACCTGTCGGGCGCCGGTCTGCCCATCAACTGGAACGGGATGCCCCAATCCGAGGTCCACGTGATGGTCGGCCGGGGCGGGGGAGTGACGGTGTCGTCGATGGCAGCCGAGGTGGGCCAAGGGTCGAACACCGTGCTGGTCGC
>JBFJTO010000177.1:0-3796 GCA_041625295.1 Acidimicrobiia bacterium
CCAGTCGACGTCTTCGCTGGTGCCCTGACCCAGGAGCGCAAGGTCTCTGCGGCGATCGCCGACCTCTACGACGCTGCCACTGCGGCCCGCGACGCCACGTCGTATCCCCTTCTCCAGTTCTTCCTCGAAGAGCAGGTCGAGGAGGAAGCGACGGTCTCGGCCATAGTCGACCAGTTGACGATGGCCGCCGGTAACGGAGGCGCCCTTCTCTTGCTCGACCGGGAACTGGGCTCCCGGGTAGTCGCGCCCAAGGCTTGACAGACGGTCATATGCAGAAATGAGGCTCCGACCGGTCGGGGCCCGGTCTCCAGCGAGTGGTGGGTTGATCGGTGTTCTGTCGGTGCCGTGCGCGATGATCTGAGTGTTGGACGACGCCACACCCATCCTCCACGCCGACCTCGATGCGTTCTACGCATCCGTCGAGCAACTCCTCGACCCCAAGTTACGGGGTCGACCGGTGTTGGTCGGTGGGGGTGTCGTCCTCGCTGCTTCCTACGAGGCTCGGGCTTTCGGCATCTCGGCACCGATGGGCATACGACAGGCACTGTCGCGATGCCCACATGCGGTCGTCGTTCCCGGATCCTTTGAGCGGTACCTCGAGTTCTCTCGGCAGATCTTCGAGATCTGCCAAAGGTTCACCCCCCTCGTCGAACCGATATCGATAGACGAGGCGTTTCTCGATGTGATCGGATCGACACACTTGTTTGGGCACTCGGCTCACATCGGCGCCGAGATAAGACGCTTGGTCCGCACCGAGGTCGGACTTCCCATCTCAGTCGGAGTGGCCCGCACCAAGTTCCTGGCGAAGGTCGCCAGCGCCCAGTCGAAGCCGGATGGCCTGCTGGTGCTGCAGCCGGAAAACGAGTTGACCTTCTTACATGCTCTGGGTGTCGAGGCGATCTGGGGTGTGGGACCGGTCACGGCCAAGAGATTGGGCGAGCTGGGCATAAAGACGGTGGGCGAGCTGGCCGCAACACCCCTGTCAGCGCTTACGCGTTGGCTGGGCCCCGGCGCGGGGCGGCACCTGCACGCCCTGGCATGGAATCGGGATCCCCGACCGGTCGTGACCACGCATCGCGCCGGTTCTGTGGGAGCACAGAGTGCGCTGGGACGGGGCACCGACTCCGAGCAGGCTCTGGCAACGATCCTCCTCAGGCTTGCCGATCGAGTCTCCTTCCGGCTTCGACGCAACGGGCGCACCGCAACAGTTGTCACGGTTCGGCTTAGAGACACCGACCGCAAGTCTGTTACCCGTCGCCGAACCCTCAGCGGCCCGGTGTCATCGACCGCCGCCATTCATCATGCCGCCCTCCCACTGCTTCGCGACGCTCACCAAGACCACCCCGGGGTCGTCACATTGGTGGGTATTTCCACCGGCGGGCTCGCCAAACGGGCGCCCCTGCAACTGGAGATTCCCTTCGATCCCGGTGATGCCACGCGAGCAGGTACCCCCATAGGTCTGGCCCATACGCTGGTCGATGAACGCGTCGATGAGGTGCGCCGGCGTTTCGGGCGAGACGCGGTCGGAAGAGCATCGGTGCTCCTCAGAGACACCTCGGGGGTCCCCGACCAGTTCAGGGAGCTCGCCGAGAAGAGTTGACGAGACCGCTGTGATCAGCGAGAACCAGTCCGTTTCGGATCACAAGCACCGGAGCCAGGAGTGTTTCGATCTCGTCGCGCGGATCGGCGGCAAAGCTGACCAGATCGGCCGGGAGTCCCGGGCGGAAGCCGGTCTCGACCCCCGCATACCGGTAGGCGTTCTTCGAGGCGGCATCCATGGCTTCGGCAGGGTCGAGGCCGAACTGCACCAGCCGCACGACCTCCTCGCCTATCCGGCCGTGTGGAACCGACAGATCGGATCCGGCCAGCACCGACACACCGGCGGCGCCAGCTCCGGGAAGTAGCTGGCGCACGCGGTCGAGTCCCTCGGTCAGGAGCCTGCCCCCCGAGCTGTCGACGCCTATCTGGTCGATCACGGCCTCGACATTCACGACTGTGGGAACCCAGGCGCCGCCTCTGGACCCGAGCATCTCCAGGTCATCTTCGGTCAGGAAGAGTCCGTGTTCGATCGAGTCCACACCGGCTCGCACCGCCATCGAAGGAACGTCACGAGCCATCGTGTGCACTGCCACCCTGGCTCCACCCTCGTGGGCGACCGCCACAGCGGCTCGTAGTGCGTCCTCACTGAAGTTCGCCAGCGCGCCCCGGCCCTTGCGGGGCCAGTCTCCGACGATCTTCACCCACCCGCCCGACCGTCGGGCCGCCGCACCGACAGCGGCTGCAAGCTCGGCATCATCGACCTCGTTCCCGAACCCCGGGTAGTAACCACCGGTGGTGGTGATCATCCTGCCTGCCGCCTGGAGGTCGGGGCGCACCTCGCGGGGATCGTCGAGAATCGACAACACGACCTCGTCACACCACCCCTTCTCGAGGCCGAGAAACACCCCACCTTTCACGCAGGCAAACGCTCTTGTCCTGACATCGGCGATGACGGCGGCCTCCATGTTCATGCGATCGGCGGACAGGTGGAGATGGGAATCGGCCAGGCCGGGGAGCGAATGGAATTCGGACAGATCGATGGTCCTGGAGTGGTCGGCCTCGATCCATGCCGACCCGGCTATTCCGAGCTTCACGGGCTCGGCGCCCGGGCGGCGGACAACGAGATTCACGTCGATCTCGGCTGTCGCGACGGGGTGGTGAGGCTCACGGCCGAGGACGGTAGCTTGGTTGGTTCCCGGGGCGTGTTGAATGGGTGGGTGAAAAAGGTCCTGACAGCCCTCCTACTGATCGCCACCGCATGCGCACCGGAGGCCACAACCTCCCCTGCAACCCCGTCCACGGCGACCTCCGCTCTTTCGACAACGGCAGCCCAAACCGCCACCACCACAACCACCACGACCACGACAGTCCCGGTGGTGGGATGCGACCAAGCCGACGCAGACTTCAGACTCCTGTGTGAAGCCGTGCAACTGATCCACACGAGTTACGTGGACGACGTTCCCGATGACGCTCTCGTCGAGGCAGCCTCCCGGGGAGTCGCCGAGTTCTCCACTGACACCGATGCTCCACCGCTGGTCGTGTGCCCGGTTCCGGACCCAGCATTCGAACCCGTCTGTGAAGCCATCGATGAAGCTCATGCCTCTGCCCTGGACGGGATATCGGCCGCGCTGGCGGGCATCGCCACCTACGCACTCGACCCTCACAGCGCCTATCTGGATCCTGAGTCTCTTGCCTCCGCACAGCTGGAGCAGTCCGGCCAGGTGGAAGGGATCGGTGCTCTGGTCACCACCGAAGATCGGTCTTCTCCGGACCCTCAATCCACGACCTGCACCGTCATCTCGGAGACCTGCAGGATGGTCGTCGTCTCGCCCCTTCCCGACAGTCCTGCGATCAGGGCCGGGGTGCGTGCAGGTGACGAGATCACGACCGTGGACGGCGAATCCGTTCTCGGTTGGACTTTCGAACAGGTGACCGCCCACGTGCGAGGTGCCGCGGGCACTCCGGTCACCGTGGGGTTCCTTCGCGACAACCAACCAGTCGAGTACACGATCACACGGGCGGCGATAACCGTTCCGGTCGTCGAGTCCGAGATGCTCGGTGGCGGGACCGGTTACCTGCGCCTCAATCTGTTCACGCAAAACTCCGATAGCCAGGTGAACGATGCGCTGGCTTCGCTCAGGGATGCCGGGATGACGTCATTGGTGCTCGATCTACGGGACAACCCGGGTGGAAGTCTGTTCGCGGCGGTGAACATCGCCAGCGAGTTCCTTGCCGACGGTCTCGTCCTTCGCACCGA
>JBFJTO010000178.1:0-3770 GCA_041625295.1 Acidimicrobiia bacterium
AGCCTGGGCGGCGTCGACTTCGAAGACCTCACCCAGGAGACCTTCATCCGGGCCTATCGGGCTCTGAGAACATACGAGCCGGAGCGGATACGTGACTTGAGGCTGAGAGGGTGGATCTGGACCATCGCCCTCAATCTGGGGCGGAATCACGCACGAGACCGGGCCAGGAGGCCCACCCTTCCTATCACGGAAGAGCCGGCTTCCCACGATCCCGAACCCGTCGATGAGGCGGCATGGAACCGCCGAATCGCAGCCCTCAGTCCCAGGCAGAGAAGAGCCGTCGTGATGCGGCACGTGGTTGGACTCACTTACGCGGAGATTGCCGAGGCAACCGGAACCCCCGAGGGATCGGCGAAAGCCGATGCGCACCGGGGCCTGGCACGCCTCCGCAGGATCATCGAGGAGGAGACATGAAGCTCGAAGATGGCCTGGCTTCACTGCGACGCCAAGCTCCACCCGGGACCACCGATGCCGTGATGCTCGGCACGGGCCTCGCCGACGGATTCGCGGACTTCGAGAGCCCGATAGGACAGGTCGTGGTCGCATTCAATCCTCAGGGAGTGTCATCGGTCGATCTCGCCGACGAGGGCTTCGAGAGGCGATTCATGGAGAGGTTCGGGAGACGCCTGATAGAAGCGGACCCGCCGCGTGCGTGGAGGGACGGGATCCGGCGCGGCCTGGACGCGGGAAAACCGGGCAAACTGCCAGTCGACTTGCGACCGGTCTCGCCGTTCCAGAAGTCGGTACTCGAGGCGGCAGCATCCATCCCTAGAGGTCAGGTGCGTCCCTACGGCTGGCTGGCCGCGCGGGTGGGCAGGCCAGGCGCGGCCCGGGCAGTGGGGTCGACCATGGCCCGCAATCCGGTACCGCTGATCGTGCCGTGCCACCGGGTGGTGAGAGCCGACGGAACCATCGGTGCCTACTCCTTGGGGGGACCGGTCAACAAAGTGGCTCTTCTAGATGCAGAAGGAGCCGATCCCGGCATGCTCGAGCTCTTGGCCGGACGGGGTGTGCGCTACCTGGGCTCGGATACGACGGGCGTCTTCTGCTTTCCGAGTTGCCATGACGCCCGGCGGATTGGACCCGCGCATCGGGTCGAATTCCGCTCGCTGGAAGCGGCCCAAAGCGCGGGTTTCCGTGCCTGTTCGATCTGCCAACCGGGAACCGACTGATCGAGGCGAGCGTCAAAACCGACATGAGAACGTCTCTGGTCGGTCTCGCGTTTCTGATCGCCGCCTGTTCCGGTGTGTCAACCCACAGCGTGCCTCTCAACGGCACCAGCCAGGGATGCGGTGACGCAATCCTGTACCTGATCTCCGCCGACAACGGCACCGTGTTGTCGCTCGATTGGCCAGGCGCCGCCAGCGGCACCTGGGAAGCCAACGACACCCAAAAGACCATGACCGGTCTGGTGGGACATAAAGGACTGGAAGTGCGTATGCAGGTCGGGCGCAACCTCGGCCAGATGGTCTGCAATGACGTGGTCGAGTTGGACCCTGTCGTCGAGACCGAATATTCCGGAGTGTCGGGCACCGTGGTGATGACCTTGACGATCGACCAGGATCCCAGGTTTCCCACCGCCGAGGCCCGTATCTCCGACCTGGTGCTCACAGCCGAAGACGGAACCATGATCCGGGCGAAAGAAGTCATCTTCCAGCCGGCAACGGTTGGCTGGTATGCGGGTTAGGCCAGCCAGCCCACCATCCACAACACTGCCAGGCCAACGGCGAACGTCCACAGGAAGTTGCGGGTCCGCCAGGCAACCAGGATGGCCGCGACAGTTGCCGAGACCTGTGCGACGTTCGCGACGTACACGCCGACTCCGTCGGACAGAAGCAGAGATGTCGTCAGTGCGGCGAGAACCGACGGTCCGATATTGGCCAGAAAACGCTCGGTTCCGTTGGGAAGGCGCCGATCGCCCACGACCAGGATGAACGAACCGCGGGCGGCGTAGGTGCCGATCCCGGCAAGCACGAAAACGAAAAGGGCCGACGTCATGATTCAAACCGCTCGGCCAAGGTTCCCACGAGGGCACCGACCAGGCCCCCCACCAGCATCCCGAAGCGGTTCGGCAAGCCCGACAGCAACGCCGTCACCGCGACCGCGCTGACAGCGCCGACGACCAGGGGCCGGCGGATCAATGTTGGCACCACCAGGCCAATGAAAAGCAGGGGGACCGTGAACTCGAGGCTGAGACCGCCGGGAAGGACCGGGCCGAGGAGAATCCCCGCCGCAACCGTGATCTGCCAGTTGACCCAGGCGAAGACGGCCGCACCGAGGTAGTAGGCGCGCCACTCGGCGGACGGGTCATCTCTCACCATCGACAGAGCAAACACCTGGTCGATGAGCAGATAGGGGGCCAGACGGCGGAACCAGCCGGGCTGGCCCCTGAACCTCGGGACCAGAGCGGCCGAGTACATGAGATGGCGAGCATTGATCACCAGTGCGGCCACGAGGGCAGCTGCCACCGGGGCACCGGCACCGAGAAGTGTGATCGCCGCCAACTGGGCGGCGCCGGCAAATATCAGCGACGAGCTCAGCCATCCCACGAAGTTCGGAACCGAGGTAGTCGCGATCGTCACACCTATGACGAGACCGAAAGGTATGGCTCCGATAAACAGCGGAATCATGTGCCGAACTCCAAGGAGAGCTGCTGTTCGGGCCGTCGACATCACCAGAATGTAGACACACGGAACGCCCCGGTACCGAATCGCGCTGTCGGGTTCTCAATTGTCCTCGCCGGGACCGCGGTCCATTCGGCGGAAGCCTGATTCCTACACTCGCTCCATGGACAGGTACCAGGACCGGTCGTTCACGCCTGAAGAGGTCGGAGAGCTCATCGAAGCCGCAACCCGGCTCCAGCAGGTCGCCTCGGACGATTCGACCATCAGCTTCCAGAGACTCGCTCGCATCGCCGCAGAACTGGGCATTGAAGACTCCGCACTGCTCGAAGCGGTTGCCCGGAGGCTCGAGGCGAGAGATGCCATCGAACACGAAAAGGCTGCTGCAACGAAAAGGCTGCGACGGCGCAGGAAAGCGTGGCGGGGATGGAGGGGACACCTGGCTTCTTACATCGGGGTGATCTCCGGCTTGGCCCTGCTCGACTTCGCAACCAGTCCCTCCAACTGGCCCAACTGGTTCTTCTATCCAGCCGCCGGTTGGGGGATTGGACTGCTCGTCCACACTTTCACCCTGCTGTTTCGGGCAGAGGACTGAGCCGTTTGAAAACCGCCCTGCTGGTCGCAGTCGTGACACTGGCCGGATGCACAGCGGTCGAATCGGCCCTGGTAGCCGCATCCACTTCGACGACTGCCACGACGGTTCCGGCGACAACGACCACGACCCTGAGGGAATGCCACGGGGAGTTGCTTCCCTTCTCTTCGATGGGCGACGACCCGGTCGCCGGCTCGATTGCCATCTCCATGGCCACGTTCCGGTGCGCAGACAGGGTGCTCCTCGCCCCCATCGGCGATTCCGAGTCGCTGGCCGCGGCCGAGGCCGCAGGGGGAGGACCGCTTCTGCTCGTCAACGGAAACATTTCGCCGTCCACGATCTCAGAGATCCGGCGACTTGCGCCCACACGGGTCATGGCGGCCGGATTGACAGCAGCCGAGCTGGCCCCGCTCACCGATGTGGAACCGATTCCGGCCCGCATCGGTACACCCGGGACGCCGCCGATACCGGGTGATGACCGACTCTGGCTCCTCTCCTCGACCTCGCCTGCCCTGGTGGCGGCGGCAAGAGTCGCTTCCAGCCTTGCAACCGGGTCA
>JBFJTO010000179.1:0-3762 GCA_041625295.1 Acidimicrobiia bacterium
CCTCTTCCTCCGGCAGCGCCGGAGCGGTGGTGGGAGCCGTGGCGGAGAAGTCGACCTCGTCTTCGATGAAGCGGGTGTGGTGCTCGCCGGCGACGAAGGTCGGGTGGGCCAGTACCAGCTCATGGGCGGGAATCGTCGTGGCGACGCCCCGGATCACGAATTCGGCCAGGGCCCGCTGGGCCCGCTGGATTGCCTCGGGCCGGTCCCGACCCCACACCACCAGCTTGGCGATGAGGTTGTCGTAATACTGGCTGACCCGTGAGCCGGCTCGGACCCCGCTGTCGACCCTGACCCCGAAACCGCCCGGCTCTTGATATTCGGTCACGCGGCCGGGACTGGGCATGTAGCCCCGGAATGGGTCTTCCGCATTGATCCGGAACTCCATGGCGTGGCCGGATGGGCTGACCGACGAGACCGAGATGGGCTCTCCGGAGGCGATGCGGAGTTGTTCTTTCACCAGGTCGATTCCGGTGACCATCTCAGTGATGGTGTGTTCGACCTGAAGTCGGGTGTTCATCTCAAGGAAGTAGAACTGTCCGTCCTGGTCGAGGAGGAACTCGACGGTCCCGGCGTTTTCGTAATGGCATGCCTTGGCAACTGCCAGTGCGGCCTGGCCGAGTTTGGAGCGGGTCTTGGTTGTGAGGATCGGCGACGGCGTCTCTTCGATCAGCTTCTGGTGGCGACGCTGGACGGAGCAGTCCCTCTCGCCGAGGAAAAGTCCTGTTCCCTCCCGGTCCACGAGGATCTGGGCTTCGATGTGGCGGGGCCGAACCAGGTATTTCTCGACGTAGACCTCGGGGTTTCCGAAATAGGCGTCGGCTTCACGGCGAGCACCCTCGAACGCCTCCTTGGCCTCCTCAGGCGTCTTAACGACCCTCAGACCTTTTCCTCCCCCGCCATGGGCGGCCTTGATGGCCACGGGGTATCCGAATTCCTCGGCAGCCGCGAGCACATCATCGACGGAGGTGAGGTTCTCGGCGGTTCCCGGCACGGTCGGCGCCCCGGCTGCCATTGCCGCCTTCCGGGAAGAGATCTTGTCGCCCATGACGGTGAGGGCGTGGGGTGGTGGGCCCACCCAGATGATCCCGGCATCGAGGACCCTGGTTGCAAAGGATGCGTTCTCGGCCAGGAACCCGTATCCGGGGTGAATGGCTTCGGCGCCGGACTCCTTGGCGATCTTCAAGATCCGGTCGATTTTCAGGTAGGAGTCTGAGGCAGGAGCGGGCCCGACGTTCCAGGCCTCATCAGCGAGAGTCACATGCAGCGAGTCGCGATCGAGTTCGGAGTAGATGGCGATGGTGCGTATCCCCATCTCCTTGGCGGCCCGAATCACCCGCACCGCGATCTCGCCGCGGTTTGCGATAAGCAGCGATTTCATGGTCACAGAGGTATGTTCCCATGCTTGCGAGGGGCCAGGGTTTCGCGCTTCGTGCGGAGCATGTCGAGGGCCTTTATCAGCTTCACTCGCGTCTCCCTGGGTTCGATGACCTCATCGACCAATCCGAGTTCGGCGGCGCGATACGGGTTGTTGAATTGGGTCTCGTAGTCATCGATCAGCTCCCGCCTCTTTTCGTGGGGATCGGGTGCGTCACCGATCTGTCTGCGGAAGATGACGTTGACGGCGCCCTGGGCTCCCATGACCGCGATCTCGGCCGAGGGCCACGCGTATACGACATCGGCGCGTATGCCCCGAGAGTTCATGACGACGTAGGCGCCGCCGTAGGCCTTGCGGGTGATGACGGTCAAACGGGGCACGGTGGCTTCGCTGAATGCGTAGAGGAGTTTGGCGCCGTGGCGGATGATGCCCCCGTGTTCCTGGTCGACACCCGGGAGAAAACCGGGGACATCCACAAAAGTGACCAGGGGGATGTTGAAGGCATCGCAGAACCTCACGAAGCGGGCCCCCTTTTCGGACGCGGTGATGTCGAGAGTCCCCGCCAGCACTGCCGGTTGATTGGCGACGATCCCCACCGAGTGGCCGTCGAGGCGGGCGAATCCGACGACCATGTTCCCGGCGAAGTGCTCGTGCACCTGGAAGAACTCACCGTCATCGACCACCGTCTCGATGACATCCACCATGTCGTATGGCTGGTTGGAGTTGTCGGGAATGATCCGGTCGAGGGAATCCTCGACGCGATCGGGTTTGTCGGAGGGAGCGAAGTAAGGGGGTGTTTCCAGGTTGTTCTGGGGCAGGAATGAGATCAGGTATCTGACCGCATCGAGCGCGCTGTCGCCGTCGGGGGCGACGAAGTGGGTGACGCCGGATTTCGAGGCGTGTGTGCGGGCTCCGCCCAACTCTTCGAAAGTCACTTCCTCGCCGGTGACGGCTTTGATGACGTCGGGTCCGGTGATGAACATGTGCGATGTCTCGTCGACCTGGAAAACGAAGTCGGTGATGGCAGGGGAGTAGACGGCTCCGCCGGCGCAGGGACCCATGATCAGTGAGATCTGCGGAATCACTCCGGAGGCGCGCACATTCCGCTCGAAGATCTGGCCGTAGCCGTTGAGAGAAGCGATTCCCTCTTGAATCCTGGCCCCACCCGAGTCTTTCAGTCCCACAAGGGGAGCGCCCACCTGCATCGCCATGTCCATGACTTTGCAGATCTTTTCGGCTACGGCGGCGCCCAGGCTTCCCCCGTAGACGGTGAAGTCCTCGGCGAACACGAACACGGTCCGCCCATCGACTGTTCCCCACCCGGTGATGACAGCATCCCCGGCGGGTCGCTTGTCCTCGATTCCAAACCCGCGGGCCTGGTGGCGCACCATCATGTCGATTTCCTGGAACGAACCCTTGTCCATGAGCATGTCCACCCGTTCCCGGGCGGTGAGCTTGCCTTCTTCGTGCTGGCGCGCAATTGAACGGGCGCTGCCGGCATGCAGCGCCTCGCTCCGCAGCTTGCGGAGGTGCTCGATCCTCTCCTCAGTTCCCAACCGTCCTCCCGAGTAGGCTCCGATATCGCGGTCCGAGATGGCTATACCCTATTCATTCCTGCGCCTCGAAGAGTCGGCTTCCACTCAGGACGTGGCGCGTTCCCGTTTCCAGGGATCACCTCTATTGGTGTTGGCCGACCGCCAGACCGCGGGTCGGGGGCGGTCGGGTGCCTCTTGGGAGAACGCTCCCCGTTCACTCGCGGTGTCCCTGGCGTTCAGGGGTGGCCGAAGCACGTCTGTGGTCCCCCTCTTGGCGGGTGTGGCGGCCGTGCGCACCCTCGGAGACGCCTTTGGGCTCAAGTGGCCCAACGATGTGATGTCCGACGACCGCAAGGTGGGTGGGATCCTCGTGGAAGCCTCGGGTGCCCTGGTGGTGGTTGGTCTTGGTCTCAATCTGTGGTGGCCGGATCCTCCCGCTGGAGTGGGTGCGGTTTTTCCCGAGGATCCCGGCGAATCTTCGGCCGCCGGGATGGCCGAGGCCTGGGCAACGGAGCTTCTGGACATGTCCGAGGAATCGGAGTGGCCCCGCTCGGAATACCGGAGCCGCTGCGTCACGATCGGGCGCCGCTTGACCTGGCAACCGGCCGGGTCGGGGAGGGCGGTCGATATCGCCCCCGACGGTTCACTGGTCGTTGAGACACCGGATGGTTTGATCACGCTCCGTTCCGGAGCGGTGACCCACGTGAGGAGCGATCCGTGATCAACCCACGTCGAGAAGCTGTCCGGCCGGCAGTGTGCTGGTGAAGAACCCCACCAGCCGTGTGATTGCGTCTTCGGCGGCACTGCGGTCGTAATCGGGGGAGCCCTCGTCGTGGAAACCGGAGCCGACAC
>JBFJTO010000180.1:0-3747 GCA_041625295.1 Acidimicrobiia bacterium
CCTTCACGACCAGACCAAACGACGGTGCCGTCTTTCATCCCTATCTGCGCACCCCCGGGACATTTAGCCGCCCGTGGGCGGTTCCGGGAACACCCGGCCTCGAGCATCGAATCGGAGGTCTAGAGAAGGACGCGGTCACGGGCAACATCTCCTATGTCCCGGAGAACCACCAGCTCATGACCGAAACGCGTGCATGGAAGGTTGCCAACATCGCCAACGACATCCCGGAACTCGAGGTTTTCGGCGATGCCGATGCTGACGTCCTCGTCATCGGGTGGGGTTCGACCTTGGGCGTGATAAGGGCAGCAGGCCGTAGGACGCGTCTAGCCGGCGAGAAAGTGGCATCGATCCACCTGCGTCACCTCAACCCGTTCCCTAGGAACCTCGGGGAGATCCTCGACCGTTACTCGAGGATATTGATCCCGGAAATGAACACCGGTCAACTGCGGTGGATGTTGCGCGCCACGTTCCTGAAAGACTCCGTGAGCCTGAGCAAGGTCGCGGGAGTTCCGTTCAGCGTGAGCGAAGTCACCGACAAGATTCTGGAGATGGCCCGCCAATGACGACATATACACGCCAAGACTTCCAATCCGACCAGGAGGTCCGTTGGTGCCCCGGATGTGGTGACTTCACGATCCTGTCGTCGGTCCAGACCTTCATGGCATCCATGGGGGTTCCCAAGGAGAACATCGTCATCATCTCGGGCATCGGATGCTCGTCGCGATTTCCGTACTACGTGAACACATACGGCATGCATGGCATCCACGGGCGTGCGCCCGCCATCGCTTCGGGCCTTGCTACCTCGCGACCCGATCTCTCTGTGTGGGTGGTGACCGGCGACGGTGACGCCATGTCGATCGGCGGCAACCATTTCATTCACACTCTCCGCCGGAACGTGAACTTGAAGATCCTGTTGTTCAACAATCAGATCTACGGACTCACCAAGGGTCAATACTCGCCCACATCGGAGCCAGGCAAGATCACCAAGTCCTCACCCGCGGGCTCGATCGATCAGTCTTTCAACCCGGTCAGCCTCGCCCTCGGGGCCGAAGCCGGTTTCGTTGCCAGGGTCCTCGACATGGATAGAAACGGCACGATGGCGGCGCTTCAGGCTGCCTACGATCACCGGGGGTCTGCGTTCATCGAGATCTACCAGAACTGCAACGTCTTCAACGACAAGGCATTCCTGCAATTGACCGGCAAAGAGGAGCGGCTGCACAACCGCATCGATCTGGTCGAGGGAGAGCCGATCACCTTCGATGGGGGAACCAAGGCCGTCGTCTTCAGCGATGGCGGATGCCACATCGTCGACACCGAATCTGTGGACCCCGCCGAGATCCTGGTCCACGATCCCACTCGGCCCGACCCCACGATGGCCTACGCACTGTCGAGACTCTCGCACGGTCCAATTGGGCCCACGCCTCTGGGAATCTTCCGGAACGTGAAAAGACCGGTCTATGACGACGAGATGAGCCGCCAGATCGTGGATGCCCAGGCAAGACGCGGCCCAGGGGATCTCACAAAACTGATCCGGTCGCTGGGTACGTGGGAAGTCGAGTAACCCACCGCCTCACCACCTCGTCAGCAGCCACACCTCGGGTTCCCATGACCCGGGTTCGATTTCGGCGAACAGCGTCACCGCCTCGAGGAGGGCCGCATTGGCAAGCGGACCCCGGCCTCCCCTGTGGTGAAGATCGGCAAGGTGGTTATGGAGTGCCGCCTGGCGATGCCGGTCCCCGATGGCTCGAGCGATGGCCAAAGCCTCCTCGACGCTGGCAAGGGCCTCGTCGGGTTGGTCAGCCTGGGCATACGAATAGCCGAGAGCATTCAGGGAGGCCATGCGAAGCACCGGATCATCGCCGGCAACCGTTAGTGCTTCGAGCAGCGCTCCCCTAGATTCGCCGGTATCCCCGCTCACCGTGCCAAAGACCGTCAACGCACGGGCCCGGGCCCCTCCATCCTCGGCCCCCGAAGCCGCAACTGCCAGATCCGCTTTCTCACGTGCCGCGGACCTATCACCCGCCCGCAGCAGAGCCAAAGACCAGTCGCAGTAGAGGGAGACCGGATCAGGATGGTCTTCTTCGGCGATCTCGAACTGGTGCAATGCCGAATCGATGCGTCCCAGCCGCCGGTTGGCCTCTCCGACCAGGTGTTCGGCCTGAGCCCGATCGGCTCCGGCGCCCAATGTGGCCGCCTTTTCGAACTCTGCGCGAGCTTCGCTGAAGCGGCCCAGAAAGAGCAAGGCACTCCCGATCGATCTGTAGACGGACGACATCCCCGGGTCTCCAAGTGCAAGCGCCGCTCGATAGGAGGAGAGTGCCTCGGTCGCGGCAAATACACGACTGGCGAGGTCTCCGGCCCGCACATACCAGTCCGCCGCCTCCGTGTTCTGGCCACCATCTCGATAATGCTGGGCTATCGCTGTGGCCAGACCGGCGTCACTGGATGCCCGGGGATGGGCTCGCAGCGCGGCGGCAGCACGACGATGGAGGAGACGTCGGCGAATCAGGTTCGACGAGTCGTAGACGAGAGCCTCGAGGCTGTCGAGGGCGAAGTCGAGCATGCCATCCGGGGCGACTCGCAGAAGTCTTCTCGCTATCAGCACCTCTACGGAGTCGATGACCTCTTCCTCGCTCCGGCCGCTGGTATCCCTCAAGAGGTCGAATTCACAGGTCCCGTTGAGAACCGCCGCTGCAGTCAGGACTTGGCGCGACAGATCGCTGAGATCCGCAATTCGGGACTCCATGTAGCGCCTGATTCCGGCGGAGAGCTCTTCGCGGGGACCGGACTCGAGCGCCTCAGCCACCAATGCGGGAATCCCTCCCGTCCGTTTGATGACGTTGATCGAATCGCCGCTGCGGGCAACGATCTGCGGCGCGGTTATCGGTTCGAGCGTGATCTCCGTGTGACTCGATCTCGCCGTCGCGTCGATCAGACCATCAAGACTGCGATCCTCGGTCGGTCGATGAGCCACCACCAACAGCAGTCCACTTCCCGACACGCGATTGGCAACGAAGCTGAGAAACCCCACCGAGGTCGGATCGACGAAGTGGGCGTCATCGATGACGATCGCAGGGGAGATCGACGTGAAGATCTTGAACAGGGCGTCGTAGAGCCGGGTCTCGCCAAACCCCACTTTGGCCGCAATCGGTTTTTCATCGATGAGACCGGGATAGAGCACCGCCGCATCCTTGAGGGCCCATTCGGGCACCTGCCCTCTGGCTAGTGCCCACCGCGAATTCGCCGTAAGCGAGGCGAGCATCTGGGAAACAACACCGTAGGGAAGCGTGCGTTCGGCCCGGTAACCCCGCGCCGAAACAACGGGAATGCCCGCTCTCGACGCCTCCGATCTGAGCTCGTCGAGGAGCCGGGTCTTGCCCAGCCAGGCATCGCCGACCACCCGAATCACCGTGCCGCCACCCCGATCGCCGAGCGAGCCGAGAAGCGTGGCCAGCTCTGCCTCACGATCGATCATGTTGGGGAGAACGGTGGGCGCCTCGGCGGCGGCAATCACCCTCTGGCGTACTCCAGGCGCCCTGGGCAGGTCGTTGTCGAGTATGGCCTCATGGAGTTCGGTGGTCTCGTCGAGTGGGGACACACCCAATTCCTGGTCGAGGACCACCACGCACCGCCGATAGGCGTTCGTGGCACCTGCCCGGTCTCCAGCCCATGCGTGAAGAAGCATGAGCTGGCGATAGGCGGGTTCGCGAAGGGGGTCCAGTGCAAGCCAGGAGTTGGCGGCGCCGA
>JBFJTO010000181.1:0-3741 GCA_041625295.1 Acidimicrobiia bacterium
AGCGGATCCGACCGGATTCGATGTCCAGAACCACCGAGTCGGAGTCCAACTCGACCACGCGGCCGATGATCCCTCCGATGGTCTGCACATCGTCACCCACGGAGAGCCCGGACTGCAGTTCTTGCTGCTGCTTGGCCCTATTCCTCTGGGGTCGGATGAACATGAACCAGAACACGCCCAGCATCAGGGCGATGAAGATCAGGGAGCCATAACCACTCCCGGTGGCGGCCTCCTGCGCAATTAGGGGTTGAAACGTCACGATTGCCTTCTATGTGAATTGGTGGCTGTGGGTTACAGCAGGCGGCAGGTTAGCTTCCTCGAATGGAGGCACCGTCCGAACGAGATCCGATGACGTCTCGCCGGAACTCCGCGAACACTCCCGCGCCTATCGCGCGCCGTGCCCCTCTGAACAGATCCAGGGTGTAGTGGAGGTTGTGAATCGACAGCAGCCGAAACGCCGTGAGCTCATTTGTGTTCAGCAGATGTCGCAGATAACCCCGGGACACCGTCGCACATGTGTGGCATCCACATCCCGCTGCCAGGGGCGCGGGGTCGGAGGCGTTCACCGCACCACGGATATTGAAGTCTCCCGTAGCGGTGAGCACTTTTCCATGCCTCGCCAGACGAGTTGGCCACACGCAGTCGAAGAGATCGGCACCCCGGGCAACGGCATCGAGCACACCCTGGGAATCCCCGAGGCCCATCACATATCGAACCCGGTCGGAAGGCAACGAAGGGAACGTCGCCTCAAGGGCGAGGTTTCGTTCCAATGCCGACTCGCCCACGGACAGCCCACCGATACCAAAACCCGAGAAGCCGAGTTCTCCAGTCCTGCGGGCGCTCTCGGCCCTCGCCACCGGGTCGACACCTCCCTGCACGATGCCGAATAGCGCTTGATCGTCGCGACTGTGGGCGGCGATTGCTCGTTCGGCCCACCGCAGGGTCCTCTCCATCGCGACCCTGACACGATCCTGTGGGGCGGGTAATCCGATCAGTTCATCGAGCACCATCGCCACATCGGCACCAAGTGCCTCCTGAACCTGCACGGCCTTTTCGGGCGTGAGCCTCACCAGTGATCCGTCGTAGGTCGATCGAAACGTTGCGCCATCGTCGTCGATCATCGGCTCCAGAGAGAAGATCTGATAGCCGCCCGAGTCGGTGAGTATCGGTCCGTCCCAGGCCATGAATCCATGAAGGCCGCCGAGGTCGGCCACCACCTCATGGCCGGGCCTCAGCATCAGGTGATACGTGTTCGACAGAACCATCTGAACGCCGAGACGTCTCAGATCGTCGGCGTCGAGGCCTTTGACCACACCCCTGGTCCCGACCGGCATGAACGCCGGGGTCTCGACCGATCCGTGTGCCAGCTCGAGAACCCCAGATCGCGCCAGCCCATCGCTCGCCGATATTCGGAAATCTCCGATCATGCTCGCTCGCAGAACATGGCGTCCCCAAACGAGAGAAATCGGTATCGACGCTCGATGGCGGCTTCGTAGACACCGCGCCACACCGGCCCCATGAAACCGGCCAGCATGACGATGAGACTGGAGCGGGGCATGTGGAAGTTGGTGATCAACGCATCCACGACGCTGAACTCGACTCCGGGGCGCAGAAACAGATCGGTCTCGCCGTTCACAGCCTTGATCCTGCCACCTCCGACCGCCGCCGACTCGAGCGCACGCACCGACGTGGTCCCCACCGCGATCACACGCCCGCCCCTTTCGCGTGTCCGATCGATCGCCGACACGACGGTGGCATCGACTCGAAAGACCTCGGAGTGCATCTCGTGATCCTCGACGCGTGCGACGCTGATAGGCCGGAAAGTTGCCAGGCCCACTTCCAGGTCGACCGACGCGAGGCTCACCCCTGCCGCCGATAGTCGGTCTACCAAAGCGGATGTGAAGTGGAGCCCCGCCGTGGGCGCGGCGACCGATCCCGGAAGGTCGGCCCACAACGTCTGATAGCGATCCGGATCGGCGAGCGCGCCATGGATGTAGGGCGGGAGGGGGACCTGACCCCAGCGGCGAAGCGACTCCTCGATGTCACCCTCGGTCTCCAACGACACGATCGCCCGCCCGCCCACGGGGTCCTCGAGCAGGGTGCCCCGAATCCCCCCAAAGCCGATCTCAACACCTTTGTGGAGACGACGGGCCGGCCGCACCAGCGCTTCCCACGCTTCGCCCCCGACCCGCTTGAGCAACAACACTTCGACCTCGCCGCCGGTACCCGCCTTCTTTCCGATCAATCTCGCGGGCCGGACCCTGGTCCGGTTCACCACCAAGAGGTCACCGGTGCGCAACAGATCCGGGAGATCCGAAAACGAGTGATCGCTTACATCCCGGGAGTCGAGCAGCCGGGCCGAGTCCCTCGGATCGACTGGAACCTGGGCGATGAGGCCGACAGGTAGCTCATAATCGAAGTCTTCGGTCAGCATTAATCACACGTCGAGTGCGGCTTGGGCCTGCACTGGAGGCTCCATGCCGAGGTGTCGATATGCTCCCGCCGTTGCCATGCGGCCCCTGGGCGTGCGCCGTAGGAGACCGATCTGGATCAGATAAGGCTCGTAGGCGTCTTCCACTGTCTCGGGCTCCTCACCCACGGCGATTGCAAGCGTTCCCAGACCGACCGGTCCACCCCCGAACTTGTGAATGACCGACTCGATGATCGAACGATCGACCTTGTCGAGTCCCAATCCGTCGATCTCGAAGACTTCGAGGGCGCTGTCGGCCACGTCGCCGTCGATGTGTCCATCGGCGCGAGCGATCGCGTAATCCCTCACTCTCGCGAGGAGACGATTTGCCACCCTTGCAGTCCCCCGGCTCCGCTCGGCGATGGTCCGCGCTCCCGACTCGTCTATCACGACTCCCAGGATTCGAGAGGAGCGGCTGACGATCTGAAAGAGGTCAGCGCTGGTGTAGTAATCGATGCGTTCGACGATCCCGAACCGGTCACGCAGTGGGGCTGCCACCGTTCCGATTCGGGTTGTGGCTCCCACGAGAGTGAAGCGGGACAGATCGAGTCGGATAGAAGTGGCTGCGGGACCCTTCCCCAGGACGATGTCGAGCTCGAAATCCTCCATCGCCGGGTAGAGGACCTCCTCCACTGATCGCGGCATCCTGTGAATCTCGTCGATGAAGAACACATCTCCTGCGTCGAGGTTGGAGAGGATTGCGGCCAGGTCGCCCGGACGCTCCAGCGCCGGGCCTGAGGTCTTTCTGACCGTCGCACCCAACTCATTGCCGAGAATCCCCGCCAGCGACGTCTTGCCAAGACCGGGCGGACCAGACAACAAGACATGATCGAGAGGTTTGGAGAGCGTTCGAGCTGCCTCGATGGATATCCGCAAACGCTCCTTGACCTTCTCCTGACCCACGAATTCGCCCAGAGTCTGCGGTCGCAGGGTGGCATCGAATTCCTCGTCACCGTTTCCAAATCCACTGCTGAGAACGCCCTCCGCTCTCATCTGCCCAACTCCCTCAGAGCCTGTCGAATCTGCTCGCTCAAGGTCGCAGAAGGATCGAGCAGCGTCAAGACCTCTCGGATCTCGCTCGAGCTGTATCCCAGACCTTCGAGTGCGCCGCGCACGCGGGAGCTTTCCGACTGACCGATGACGTCGGCTTCCAGGTCAGCCATCTTGGGTTTGAGATCGAGAATCATCTTCTGCGCCCCGCGCCGGCCCACACCGGGCACCTGGATCAACGCATCCACGTCTTCGGCGGCCACTGCCCTGACCAGAGCAGA
>JBFJTO010000182.1:0-3740 GCA_041625295.1 Acidimicrobiia bacterium
GGCCGAGACGTTCTGCAATGGCCCGTCCGATGCCTCGTGCCGCTCCGGTCACAACCGCGACGGTGCTCATGGCAGTGCCTTTCCGATGTGGGCCGTTCCCAGCCGGACCAGCTCGCCACTCGTGCCTCCGGCGAGGAGATTGTTGACCCATCGGGCCGCAATGGCAGGGTCGGTGTCCGATCTGATCGCCAGAGTGTTGACGGGCGTACCCGACTTGGCGAGCTCCACAGCGGCAGTACGGGAAGCGGACAGCAGACCGGTGGCCACCATCGCGCGGGCTGCACCGCGGCGGCCGAGCAGATCGTCGCCATCCACGACGAAGACGATCGGTGCCGGTGTGCGGGAGGCCTGCTGGGCGAGGTCGAAGGCCAGACCCAGCTCGGCGGCGATGGCGTCCCAAGCGTCGCTGCAGTCACGAGCTTCGAAGACGAGGCCGTCGGAGGCTGTGGTCATTTCAACACCAGCCGCGACCAGGGCTTGTTCGAGTTCGGGGCTGGTTCGAAGATGCACGGCCGGGAGGCTAGAGCGTCGGCGGCGCGATTTCGGCAAGCACCTCGTCGGTGTGCTCTCCGAGGCGCGGTGGCGGCCGCATCGATCCGGCCGGGGTGCCGTCGATCCTCATCGGTGAACCCGTCAATCGGATCGGGCCGGCTTCGGGGTGGTCCATTCTCAGGTCCATGCCGTTGTGGATCGCCTGGGGATCGGAGAATGTCTCATGAATAGTGAGGATTCGACCGGCGGGGAGACCGGTTTCGGTGAGGAGGTTCACCCAGAAATCGGTGGTCTCGGGGGCGATGACCTGTTCCAACTCGGTGATGAGGCGATCTCGTTTCTCCATCCTCTCGGCGTTCGTGGAAAACTCGTTCCAGAGGTCGGGACGACCGATGACCCGGCACAGGATTTCGAAGTGGCGATCGGACACGATGGCGATGGTCAAGTATCCGTCGGCGGTCTGAAAAGCCTGGTTGGGGGCGAGGAACGGCGACGCCGTGCCCATTCTGGGAGGTTCCTGTCCGCTCGCGAAGGCCAGCGCGTTCCAACCCGACTGGACCGCCAGCAGGCCGTCCCGGAGAGACACGTCGACCCGGCCGCCCCGGCGGGATGCCAACCTGGCGCAGATCGCCAGAGCGAGGTTGGTGGCCGCGACGTAGTCGCCGATCGTGGTGGCGGTTTTTTGCGGCGGGTCTCCGGGATCACCGTTGATCGACATCATCCCCGACTCACCCTGGAAGATGACATCGATACCAACCCGGTCGGCATAGGGGCCATCCGCTCCGAAGGCGGAAACCACCGCGTAGACGACTTCTGGATTCACCGCCCGGATCTCGTCTTCGCCCAGCCCCAGACCCTCCATGGCGCCCCGTCGCAGATTGTGGACGACGACATCGGCGTGGGCGCACAATGCCATTGCTTGATCTCTCCCCAGCCCGGATTTGAGGTCGAGGACCACGCTGCGCTTGCCCCGGTTCACCGCCATGAAAAAGACGGACTCCCCACCCATGAAAGGTCCAAATGTGCGTCCCAGGTCCCCTCTTGGGGGCTCGATCTTCACGACGTCGGCGCCCAGATCGGCGAGCAGCATGCCTGCGTATGGCGCCGCGATCAGATTGCCGAACTCCACCACCCGGACCCCGGCCAATGGGGCTGTCATCGAACCGTTTCGATGATCACGGAGATTCCCTGACCCACGCCGATGCACATGGAGGCAAGGCCGAATCTGTTCTCGCGGCGTCTCATCTCGTGGACGAGAGTGGTGAGGATCCGGGCACCCGAGCAGCCCAGTGGGTGACCGAGGGCGATGGCTCCACCGTTGACATTGACGATCGCCGGGTCGAAATCGAGTTCTCTCACACAAGCTATCGACTGTGCGGCGAAAGCCTCGTTGAGTTCGACGAGGTCGAGATCCTCGACGCCCAGACCGGCCCGCTTCAACGCTTTGCGAGTGGCCGGCACCGGGCCGATCCCCATGATGTCGGGGTCGACTCCGGCAACCGCCGCCGAGACCAGTCGGGCCATCGGTGAGAGGCCAAACCTCTCCAACCCTCGCTCGTTCGCTATCAGCAGCGCCGCGGCACCGTCGTTCATCGGGGAGGCGTTGCCCGCGGTGACCGTTCCTCCTTCTTTGAACACGGGCCGGAGCCGGGCCAAGGCTTCGATCGAGGTGTCGGGACGAGGGCCCTCGTCGACGGTGATTTCCGCAAATGTGCGGCCCCGGGCGTCCTGGGCTGCGTTCACGGCGACGATCTCATCGGTGAACCGTGCCGCATCCTGAGCGGCCACCGCTTTGCGATGGCTGCCAAGGGCAAATACGTCTTGATCCTCGCGGGAAACCCGGTAGCGGGCGGCCACCTCCTCGGCTGTCTCACCAAGGGCGATGCACCCGTGCAGCGAACGCATCCGGGGATTGGTCATGCGCCATCCCAGAGTGGTGTCGAAGACCTGGGGGTTGCCGGTCGGAAAGGCCCGGTCGGGCTTGAGCATGACGATCGGGGCCCGGCTCATCGATTCCGATCCTCCGGCGACCATCACGTCACCCCAACCCTGAGCGAGGGCGTGTCCTGCCTGAACAACAGCCTGCAGTCCCGAGCCACACAGGCGGTTGACGGTCACCCCCGGCGTCTCGTTGCCAAGTCCGGCCAGGAGAGCTGCCATGCGGCCGAGGTTGCGGTTGTCCTCGCCGGCCTGGTTGGCGGCACCCCACACCACATCCTCCACGGCGGAGGGGTCGAGGTCGGGGTTTCTCTCCATGAGACAAGCGATGGCACCGGCGGCGAGATCGTCGGGGCGAACATGGGCGAGTTGGCCGCCGAGCTTGCCCATCGGGGTCCTGCATGCGTCAACGATGTAAGTGTCCACACCGCCATGGTGCCACGCGGCGTTGGCCTGAGCACGAGGTTGCCGCAACGAATCCGCGGAAACGGGTGAATCTCAACCCTGGATTGGGGTCGACGTGCGTTTTACCAGTCGGGGGAGTAGCTCACCAGGGCACGCATGTAGTTGGCGCGCTCGAAGGCTCCCGGGTTCGGCGCAGACTTCTGGCTGAGACTCCCCTTGGCCTGTTCGACCGAGCGGTAGCCGTTGTCGGTGAGCCACTCGAAGAGTCCGTCGCGAACGGCGGTGAGCTGTGCCGGTCCGTTCTGGAGCAGGCTCGAGGCCATCATCGTCACGTCGGCGCCCGCCAGAATCAGCTTGATCGCCTCTTCGGCGGTGTGCACACCGGTGGTGGCTCCCAGGGAACAGGCGACGCGCCCATGCAGAATCGCCATCCACCGCAACACCAGTCTGAGCTCGGCGGGCGTCGAAAGCCGGATGTTCACATCCACATCGAGCGCGCCGAGATCGATGTCCGGCTGGTAGAAGCGATTGAACAGGACCAGTCCGGCGGCTCCGGCGTCCACGAGTCGTCTGGCCATGTTGGCCATGGAGGAGAAGTAAGGCCCGACCTTCACGGCGATGGGAATCGATGTCGACTTCTTCACCGACGAGACCAGGTCGAGGTATTGGCGTTCGATGTCCTCGGCTGTCTTTTCGGGGTTGGCGGCGACGAAGTACACGTTCAATTCGAGCGCATCGACCCCCGCATCCTCGAGAAGTTGGGCATATCGGGTCCAGCCGCCCACGGTGGTCCCGTTGAGGCTGGCGATCACGGGAATGTCGAGTTCTCTCTTGGCGGCATGGATCAGACCCAGGTACAGGTCGGGCCCGGCGTTGTACTCGGCCATCTCGGGCAGATAGCCGCC
>JBFJTO010000183.1:0-3724 GCA_041625295.1 Acidimicrobiia bacterium
AAGATGAACAAACCCTTCAACACGAGGGCGAACCCGTCCACCACATAGGAACCGTCGAACATCGACCGTGCGCCCACTCCGCTCCCGGCGAGAACAACCAGGGGAACCGCCGCCAGGGTCAGGCCGATGATTCCCGCGGTGGCGGTCAGATACTTGCGCGGGCGCGGCAGCACCAGGTCGAGACCGAGCACCGCCACGATCGTGGCCACCAGGATCAGTTCCGGGGCGATCGCCAGATAGTCGATCTCGAAGGGCACTCAGCCTCCCAGCACCGTGGTCAGGGCGGCCGTGGAGTGGGCGCCAAAGGCGTTCTTCACCAGTTCCACGACTGCGTCGGTGCTCGATCCCAGCACCAGTCGGGGCCACACGCCCACCACGACGATCAGGATCATCAGCGGAACCCAGGCCATCAGTTCGAAACGGTCGGCGTCATGGAACTCGTGCCCGACCCACTCTTCGTTCGGTTCGCCCAGGTTCACCTTCTGGAGCATGAACAGCATGTAACCGGCGGTGAGCACGGTCCCGATGGCACCAAGCACCAGGGCGGTGCGGAACAGGCCGATGGGCAGACCGGGCAGCGGGTTGAAGGCGCCGAGGAGCGACATGAACTCGCCCCAGAACCCGGCCAGACCGGGGAGGCCCAGAGAAGCCATCGCCGTGAATGCGAATATCGCTCCGATCACAGGCATCAGCTTCTGGTTGCCCCCGAGACGGGCCATCTCCCGGGTGTGATACCGATGAGACATCGACCCCGCAAGGAAGAAGAGCAGACCCGTGATCAGCCCATGGGCCACCATCCCGATCACCGCGGCGTTGATGCCCACGTCGGTCATCGTCGAGATGCCCAGCATCACGAAACCCATGTGGCCAACCGAGGAGAAGGCGATAAGGCGTTTCATGTCGGTCTGAGCCAGACAGGCCAGAGCGCCATAGATGATCCCGATCACCGCCAGGACCGCGATGAACGGCGCCCATCGTGCGGCCTCTTCGGGGAGGATCGGAATCGCGATCCGGATGAAGGCGTAGGAGCCCAACTTCAGGAGGATGGCGGCCAGCAGCACCGAACCCACCGTGGGGGCGGCAGTGTGGGCGTCGGGAAGCCAGGTGTGGAACGGCCACATCGGCACCTTGACGGCAAACCCCAAGAACATGGCCCCGAACACCAGGAATGCGAAGGTGCCGGTGAAGGCGCCGCTCGATCCGAGTTGGATCAGCCGGGGTATGTCGAAGGTGCGAAATCCGAAGTCCCCCGAACGGAAGTACAGCGCCAGGAAGCCCAGGAGCATGAACGCCGAACCGAACAGGGTGAACAGGAAGAACTTGATGGCCGCGTAGAGCCGGGTCTCCACCTCCTTGGCGAACCCGGGGATCTTGCGGATGCTCCGGTCGCCCCAGATGCCGATCATGAAGTACATCGGGAGCAGCACCAACTCGAAGAAGATGAAGAACAGGACCAGGTCGAGAGCGGCGAACGTGCCGTTCATGCCGGTACCGAGGATGAGCATCAGGATCAGGAACGCCTTCGGGTTGCGAGGCTCCTCCCAGTGATCCCACGAGTAGATGATCGAGAGCGAGAGCATGAGGGTCGAAAGCACCAGGAGAGGCAGGCTGATGCCGTCGATTCCGACATGGAAGTTCGCCCCGATCGCAGAGATCCAGGGAAGGCTCGTCCCGAACTGGAATGTGTGCGCGGCCCCGAAATCGAAGCGCACGATCAGCACCAGCGAGAGCACGAAGGTGACCAGAGACACGAGCAGCGACCATTGTTTGATCGCCTTCTCGCGGGCCTTGGGGATGGCGAACGCCACCAGCGCTCCCACCAGTGGCAGGAACACGATCAGGCTGAGGCCCCAGCCGCTGTCAAACCAGTCCATTGATTGCCTCTCTACTCATCATCGGAAAACCGCAATTCCCAAAGCCAGCACCAGCGCGCCCACGACAAAACCCGTCGCATACTGCTGCACACGGCCCGTCTGAAGCCTTCGCATCGACCCCCCGGCCGCATCTGTGGCCGCCGAGAGTCCGTTGATCATGAAGTCGATGCCCCGCTGGTCGAGATCCCGGTAAACGAACCGTCCCAGCAGCATCGCCAGACCGGCGGCGGCGTTGATGACACCGTCGATCACATAGGTGTTGACCCAATTGATGAAACTCGCCGCGGGCCCCTTGACGAAGTTGACGATCCCCCAGGCGACGTGATCCATGTAGAACTTCTGGCGCAAGAGCGGGTACAGAACCGGAATCTCGAAGCGATCCCGCTCCGCCTGGGTGGCGGCGTCCTTCGAGAAGATCCTCCACCCCAGAGCGATCCCGGACAGACCGGCGGCAAGACCGATGGCGGCCAGGCCCCACTCGATGCCCTCGGGATGATGGTCGGCCATCGGAACCACCCGGGCTCCCAGCCAGGCGGTGAAGTTCCCGATCCCGGGCCACTTCAACCCGGGAATGTTCAGGAATCCGAAGATCGCCGCAGGAATCGCCAGGGCGATCAGCGGGACTGTCATCACCGACGGCGACTCGTGGGGATGGGCGTGACCCTTGTAGGTGCCATGGAAGGTGAGAGCCACTGCCCTGGCCATGTAGAAGGCGGTGACGAAGGCGCCGGCCACCGCGATCCAGAACACAGCCCGGTAGCCCTGGTAGTTGAGGGTTGCCAGGATCTCGTCCTTAGACCAGAACCCTGCGAAGGGGATGATCCCGGCAAGAGCCAGAGAAGCCACGAGGAAGGTGGCGTAGGTGCGGGGCATGTACTTTCGCAACCCGCCCATGTCGCTCATGTTGTTCGAGTGCACCGAGTGGATCACCGAACCGGCGCCCAGGAAGAGCAGGGCCTTGAAGAAGGCGTGCGTGAAGAGGTGGAAGAGCCCGGCGGTGTACCCGCCTGCGGCCACGGCGGTCATCATGTAGCCGAGCTGGCTGACCGTCGAGTAGGCCAGGACCTTCTTGATGTCGTCGGCCACCAGCGCCAGCAGACCCATCGCAAACAGGGTTATCGCCCCGATGGCGATCATGTAGGGGCGGGCTCCCTCGGCCATGTACTGGAAGAGCGGGAAGGTGCGCGCCATCAAATAGACACCGGCGGTGACCATGGTGGCTGCGTGCATGAGCGCCGAAACCGGGGTGGGACCCGCCATGGCGTCGGGCAGCCAGATGTGGAAGGGGAACTGGGCCGACTTGCCCATCGCTCCGAAGAAGAGCAGCAGCGCAGCAACCAGAGCAACCGAGCCCAGGGCGGCATTCCCGCCGAATGCGGCCGCGTTGATGTCTTCGAACCGGAAACTCCCCACCGTGAGTCCCAGGATGATCGCACCCACGATCAAGCCGACGTCGGCCACCTTGTTGACCAGGAACGCTTTGTTGCCGGACCGGACGTTGTCGAGGTTCTCCCAGTAGAACCCGATCAACAGGTATGAGGCCAGACCGACGCCCTCCCACCCGATGATCAGCTGGATCAGGTTGGGAGCCCCCACCAGGACCAGCATCGAACCGGCGAAGAGCGTGAAAGCCGCAAAGAACCAGGTGACCCGGTCCTCCCCTTTCATGTAGCCGATGGCATAGACGAAGACGAGCAGACCCACGAGGGAAACCAGGAAATACATCATGATCGACAGGCCGTCGACGAGCCATCCCAACTCGAAGACGATGGCGCGACCCTGGCTGAAACCGACGTTGGCGATCTCGAACTGCCGGGGCAGATGGATTCCCGTGAACATGTTCTGGAAGA
>JBFJTO010000184.1:0-3655 GCA_041625295.1 Acidimicrobiia bacterium
CTCTACGCCCCTTCCTCGGTGGCAGAGCGGGTTCTCGCCTTCATCGGCAAGCCGCACTTCCGGGGAATCTTCGACTTTCGTCCGGTCGACGACGGAGACTCGGTGGTCATCGGGGACATGTCGGTGACTTTCGCTGCCACCGACCACCCGGTGCCGACATTGGCCAGTCGGTGGAGCAACGGTGCCCGCGTTTTGGCGTATTCGGCCGATACCGGTCCCGAAGGGTCTTGGTCATCTGTGGCCACCGATGCTCACCTGTTCGTTTGCGAGGCCTCCTGTCAGGAGGGGGCGGAGTACCGGCACCATCTCACCGGGGCCCAGGCGGGTGCCATCGCCCGGAGCGAGGGGGCCAAGAACCTGGTGCTCACGCACATCCCTCCACATCTGGATGTTTCCGCGTCGATCGCCGAGGCAGAAAAGACCTTCGACCGGCCGGTCGGCTTGGCGGTTCCGGGTGTACGAACGAAAGTGTGACCATGCCAAGAGACAGACAACACGATGAACTTCGCCCCGTACGACTACATGTCGGCTACACCGACGCCACGCCGGGTTCGGTGCTGATCGAGATGGGGCGGACCCGGGTGCTGTGCACTGCGTCCGTGAGTGAAGAGGTTCCCCGGTGGATGCGCGGCACCAACCGGGGCTGGGTCACAGCCGAATATTCGATGCTTCCCGGTTCGAGTTCGGAACGGATTCGCAGGGACTCGTATCAGAAGGGTCGTTCGCTGGAAATCTCGCGACTGATCGGTCGGGCCTTGAGATCGGTCGTGGATCTCAAGGCGATGGGAGAGGCGATGGTCACCGTCGATTGCGACGTCATCCAGGCTGACGGCGGCACCCGCACCGCTTCGGTGACCGGCGCCTGGGTTGCCTTGGCTGAGGCGTTCAAATCCTTGGTCGCCGCCGGTACGCTGTCGAGAAGCCCGCTTCTCGACACCGTGGCCGCCATCTCGGTGGGAGTCGTAGACGGTGAAGTGCTTCTCGACCTCGAGTATGAGGACGATGCCCGCGCCGATGTCGACCTGAACGTGGTCATGAGTGGGCGGGGCGGCCTGGTCGAGGTCCAGGGAACCGCGGAAGGTGTTCCCTTCACCCGGGCGGATCTCGACACCATGCTCGATCTTGCCGCTTCGGGGATCACAGAGTTGGTCGATGTCCAGCGCCGTGCCACCGAATGATCTTTGATCGCCTGGTCGTTGCCTCGAAAAACCCCGACAAGATCGCCGAGGTAGAGGGCGTCCTCGAAGGCTTGGGTGTTGTCACCGAAGTCGTTCGCGGGTTGTCGTGGGACGATGTCGAAGAGACCGGAGCCACTCTCGAGGAGAACGCCCTGTTGAAGGCCCACGCCGTCGTCCGGGCAACGGGAATCGCGGCCCTCGCCGACGACACCGGTCTCGAAGTTTTGGCACTTGGCGGTTCTCCGGGTGTCAATACGGCGCGTTTTGCGGGCCCGGCGGCGTCGTATGCAGACAATGTGTCCAAGATGCTGCGTGTGATGGAAGGCGTGACCGATCGCAGGGCGAGGTTTCGGACGGCAGTTGCCCTGGTCGAGCCGGGCGGGACCGAGTGGGTGGCCGAAGGCATGGTCAACGGAGTGATCACCACCGAGCCGAGAGGTGATGGCGGGTTCGGGTACGACCCGGTGTTCGACGTCGACGGGGTCACGCTCGCCGAGATGGATTCGGAGCGAAAGAACCAGATCAGCCATCGGGCCCGGGCCTTGAATGCGCTGGCTGTCCTGGTCGCGGGCCGATGAGATTCCGTGCGGGTGAGAGGACTCGAACCTCCAAGGGTTTCCCCACCAGGTCCTAAACCTGGCGCGTCTGCCAGTTTCGCCACACCCGCGCACCCCTGATTCTGGCACGGATGCCGACCGCCGCCCCTATCATTGGCTTTCCGCCGTTCGGCGGATGTCTATCCCCCTTTCTTGTGTGTTTCGCTCCCGAACCAGGAGACCGTCGTGTTGGAAATGAAGCCAGATTCCCCTCTCGAGAAAGTTCCCGCGGCCGGACCCAGGACACCCGGGAGGATGCGCCGTTTTGTCCGTTCGCTCCTCAAGTGGCTGATTGTCCTCGGGCTCGTCGCCGGTGTCGCCGCAGGCGCGTATTACGGATGGCCGGTCGTCCGCGAGCGCTTTTTCGAGCCGATTCAAACAAACACTGCCGAGGTGGGTGCACTCCAGGATCGTCTTGTCGAAATGGCGGCAGAAGTTGCTTCTCTGAAAGCAGATGTTTCCGCGCTCACAGGTGAGATTGCGGGCGTCTCCGACTCACAGGATGGACTCGGTGACCGGCTCGGGTCTGTCGAGGACCTGATTGCCTCCCACACCGACAAACTCGCTGAGCTGGCCGGGATCCGGGCATCTCTGGAAGCGGCTGCCTCAGCGGACAGGGCCGAGGTGGTTCGTCAGGTCAGCATGCTCAGGGCGATGGAACTCCTGTCCCGTGCCCGTCTGTTCCTCTTCGAGGCCAACTACGGGTTGGCACGCGTGGACATCGAAGCTGCCCGTTCCATTCTGTCGGCCGTGCCCGGCACCGAGACCGATGCCGGTGCCCTCGAGGAGACGCTGTTCAGAATCGACCGAACGCTCGACAACTTGCCAGGCTCTCCCGTGATAGCCGCCGACGATCTCGACATCGCCTGGGCGGTGTTGCTGGGCGCGATCCCTCCATTGGATACTCCCGGAACCGAAGGGACAGTTCCCACGACCGCACCCTGAGATGAGGCGGTCGTTGATTGATTCCGCCCCCGAGGGCTTGCGGGGGCGTGTTGGTAGGCCGCCCGGGACTTGAACCCGGAACCTGCGGATTAAGAGTCCGTTGCTCTGCCAATTGAGCTAGCGACCCGTCGGCCATGATAGCGATCAGGTGGCACGCACTTCCAAAGCCAGGTCATAATCGGCGCATGTCACTGTCAATCCTTCCGGCCACGCCCGATCGCTGGGACGATCTGTGCGAGTTGTTCGACAACAAAGGCGCCTACTCGAATTGCTGGTGCACCTGGTGGAGGCTCGCGAACAAGGAGTTCTCGGAGGCCTCGCCCGCCGGACGCAAGGCGTTGCTGCAAGCGCTGGTCGATTCCGAGGTGCCCCCGGGGCTGCTCGCCTATCGAGGCGGTGAGCCGGTGGGCTGGATGTCGCTCGGTGCGAGGGAAACGTTTCCGCGGCTGCAGCGGTCGACGAAGCTGAAGCCGGTCGATGCCGAGCCGGTGTGTTCGGTCGTGTGTTTCTTCGTGCACAAGTCGGCGCGCCGCGTCGGAGTCGCAGGAGCCCTGCTCGAGGAAGCCGAGTCGTACGCCGCCCGGGCCGGTTTCCCGATGCTCGAGGGCTATCCAGTGGAAGGAAAGAGGCGCCCTTCCGAACTTTTCACCGGGTCAACGGAGCTGTTCGAATCCCACGGTTTCACAGAGGTTGGCCGCCGCGGTGGTCGGCCGATCGTGAGAAAGACGATTTGAACGACCGCCCGGCATGACACAATGGCGGTCACGGGCTGTAGCGCAGTTTGGTAGCGCACCTGCTTTGGGAGCAGGGGGTCGCCGGTTCAAGTCCGGCCAGCCCGACGCATTAACCTGGAGATGTACGCGGGTGTAGCTCAATGGTAGAGCCCCAGCCTTCCAAGCTGGTGGTGAGGGTTCGATCCCCTTCACCCGCTCCAAG
>JBFJTO010000185.1:0-3644 GCA_041625295.1 Acidimicrobiia bacterium
CATAGACGTCCACACGTCGGTATAGACGACATCGGCCCCCTCGACGGCTTCGGCGGCAACGTTGGTCACGACCACACTTCCGTGCTGCGATGCCATCGCGACGAACTCATCCTCGGGCTCATATCCGGGAGGTGTCACTACACGGAAACTTCCTCCGGTCATGGCCACACCGAGCATCAATGAGTGGCACACGTTGTTGCCATCGCCCACGAATGCGACGGTGGCGCCTTCGAGCGGTCTGTGTTCGGCAATCGTCATGAGATCGGCGATCGTCTGGCAGGGATGCTCACGATCGGAGAGGAGATTCACAACGGGTGCCTGCATCACCGCTGCCACCTCTTCGAGGACCGAATGCGAGTACACCCGCATCCCGAGGAGATCGACATAGCGATCGAGGACTCTGCCCACATCCCGGGGCGACTCCCTTGTTCCCAGACCGGTCTGATCGTTGGAGATCACGAAAGGATGCCCACCCAATTGAGCGGTGGCCACATCACAACTCACCTGAGTTCGCAGTGACTGCTTGGCAAAGAAGAGACCAACGGTCTTGCCGGCGAGCACACTCCCATACGTGCCCGGCTCTCGCTTCACATCGAGGCCGAGCCGGACGAGTCCGGCGAGACTGCCGGGCGATTTATCAGCAACCGACAAGAAACTCATATCTGTCCTCTCAGTTCCGCGCCCAACGCAGTAGCGGCGGCGCTCATGTTCCGTCGAACCGGGGCTACCTCCTCGTTGGTCAGCGTCCGGTCTGCTGCTCGAAGCACATATCTGATTGCGATGCTCTTGAAACCGTCGTCGATGGGTGGGCCGGAGAATTCGTCGAAGACAGTCGCCGACTCGACCAGACCCCCCGAGGCGGCAACGGTGGCATCGACGAGGTCGGCCGCCGCCACCTCGGAGGCGACCAGGAAAGCGAGATCGAATTCGGATCGGGGGTAGGTGCTCGGACCCTGCGCCTGCCGGGGCCCCTGTGATGCCGCCAGTGCTGCAAGCTCGAACTCTCCCGCGGCAATCGGACCCGGAAGCTCGTAGGCGTCGGCGGTCTTGGGGTGAATCTCACCTACGAACCCGATCGGAACGCCGCCAATGATCACTTGGGCGCAGCGGCCAGGATGAAAGCCGGGTTCGCTCGCGGGTCGGAACTCCCCGGCCAGAGACAGCCTCGACAAGACGACGCGCGCGACCGCCGAAGCTGTGTAAAAGTCGGTGTCCCGCGGTCCGGCGTCCATACCGCCCGCTCCCAGCGGCCCCGCGATCGCAAAGCCGAGCCGCACCGGCTGATCGGGAACGCTCGGGTAGTTGCCCGACGCGCGATCGAAGAAGACGCGGCCGGTCTCGAACAGGGCGGCGCCGGCTAGTCCGTGGGAGAGGTTGTAGCGAAGAGACCTCAGCAGGCCGGGAAGAAGTGAGGTGCGCAACGTCGCCTCCTCCTGATGGAGGGGATTCCTGACCTTGACGACGAGGCGTGCCTCGTGATCAGCCGGATACGCGAACGCGTCGAGATCATCGCCGCCCATGAAGCTCAGATTCACAGCCTGGGTGAGTCCGGCACCGAGTAGTGACTCCCGTGCCTGTCTCTCCCGTCGTTGCTCGATCGAGAGTCCACCCGCAGGTCCGGTGGGGAGTGTCTCGGCGAACCAATCCATGGAGCGCAGGCGGGCGATCTCCTCGACCAGGTCGATTGGTCGTGTGATATCGGGCCGGTAGGTGGGCACGGTCACCGTGAGCGGCTCTTCCCCCTCTACCCCCATGCCTATCGACTCCAGATAGCCGCCGATGTCGGCGGTGCTGAATCCCGAACCGAGCGTCCGGGCCACCTCGGCTCGAGACAGTTCAATAACGATCGGACCGACCACCACCGGATGTTCATCGACGGCGTCTTTCCTGAGGGTGCCCCCGGCTATCGCGAGCATCAGCCCGGCGGCCCGGGCTGAAGCTTCGAGCGGCAGGTTGGGGTCGACGCCACGCTCGAAACGCGCTGATGCCTCCGAGCGAAGCGCATGACGTCTCGACATCCGCATGATCGTGGGTGGATCCCAGCTGGCGGCTTCAAGGAGAATCGATGTGGAGGTCTCGTCCACCTCAGATCCTGCACCGCCCATGGTGCCGGCCAGGCTCGTTGGCCCCTGGTCGTCGCAGATGACCAGGTCATCAGGCACCAGTTTTCGCTCGACGTCATCGAGCGTGGTGATCCGCTCACCGTCGGTTGCGCGTCTCACCAACAGACGGCTCCCTGAGATCTTGTCGGCATCGAAGGCGTGCAGTGGGTGCCCAAGCTCGACCATCACATAGTTGGTCACGTCAACCACGTTCGAAACCGGTCTCACACCTGCGGCCCGCAACCTCCGCTTCATCCAGAGCGGCGATGGCGCCAGCGAGACGCCGTCGATCTGGCGAAGCGTGAAGCGCCCGCAACCCTCGGTGTCTTCGATCTCAACAGATACTGACGGCTGGCCGGGCACGCTCGCCAGATTCAACGTGGGGAACCGGTAGGGCACCCCGAAAAACGCACTCAGGTCTCGGGCGATACCCAGCATCGACATCGCGTCCGGACGATTCGGCGTCAGTGCCAGATCGAAGATCACATCCGGCAATTCGACTTGCTCGGCGAAATCGGCCCCGATCGGAGCATCCGGTTCCAGAACCAGGATCCCGCCGTGTTCGTCGCCAAGCCCCAACTCACGCTCGGAGCAGATCATGCCGTTGGACACGACCCCTCTGATCGTCCGGGTGCCGATCTCGAAGCCCCCGGCGAGCACCGCTCCGGGCATGGCGAAGGGCACTAATGCTCCAGCCTCGAAGTTCCATGCGCCGCAAACGACTTCGATGAGGTCTCCGCCTGCCTGGACGCGACAGAATCGGACCTTGTCGGCGTTGGGATGAGGAAGAACCTCCTCAACGCGGGCGATGACCACGCCAGACCAGTCGGCGAGCCATCGCTCCACGCCCTCGACTTCGTGACCAAGCGACGCAAATGCCGCCCTCAGGTCATCGGGGTCATCGGTAGGCAGGTCGATGAAGTCTGACAACCACCGTAGTGAAACCCTCACAGCAGACTCCTAACCGAACTGTCCGAGGAAACGGAGGTCGTTGTCGATGAAGTGGCGGATGTTGTTGATGCCATGGCGCACCATCGCGAGTCTTTCGACCCCCATGCCGAATGCAAATCCCGTCAATGCCGATGGGTCGTACCCGACAGCCTCGAAAACGTTGGGGTCCACCATCCCGCACCCGGCCATCTCCAGCCATCCGGCCCCGCCGCAAACTCGACACGAATTGTCCTGTCCGTCACAGACGAAACACGAGACATCGAGCTCGGCCGAAGGCTCAGTGAATGGAAAGAAGTGGGGTCGCAGCCGGATCTTCTCTTCAGGCCCGAAGAACTCCCTCGCGAAGTGGGCCAGCGTGCCCTTCAGATCCGAGAGCGTGATGTGCGAATCCACGGCCAACCCTTCCACCTGATGAAACACGGGAAGGTGACTGGCGTCGATCGTGTCCGGGCGGTACACCTTCCCGGGGACGACCACATAGACCGGGGGCTGGTGCGATTCCATCCACCGCGCCTGCATCGGCGAGGTCTGGGTTCGGAGGAGCAGTTCTTCGGCGGGGTCGGTGGTTTCGAGATAGAACGTGTCCGACTC
>JBFJTO010000186.1:0-3633 GCA_041625295.1 Acidimicrobiia bacterium
CGACGATCACCTGGTTTGGATACTGATCGGGCAGCAGCGACCGGTACTTCGGGAAAGTCCCTTCGATGAGTCTCAGGTGAAGCGATCCCCTCTCCGACGAGAACGTGCTCTCGCGCCCGTTGAGTCGAACCTCCACCTTGGCCGAACCAACCGTGCGGGCCAGCTCCCGAAGCCCGCGAGCGGGGATCAATGCGGAGCTCTCCACACCAAGTCCGGTCAGGTCCCTGACCGCCAGCCGATAGGAGTCGGTGGCTACCAACCTCACGCCCTCATCGGAAGCCTCGAAGAGAACCCCGGTGAGGATGGGGCGGGCGGCGTCACCCGAAGCGGCCGACGTCACCTGTGCGATCGCGACCGCCAGTGCTTCCCCGTCGACCTCGGTGCCTCCCAGATCCCCCTCATCGAGGTTGGGGAAGTCATCTCGCGACAGCTGCCTGAGGTTGAAACGCGGTCCCTTGCCAATGATTTCGACGTCTGAGTCCGTGGTTCCGATCGTGACCACGCCCGAGGGCATCCTCCGCACCGCCTGTTCGAGAAGTTTCCCGGGAATGACCGCGGCGCCCTCCTCGAGCACTTCCACGGCGGCCCGGGTTCTCACGGTCATTTCCAGATCGGTACCGGTGACCTTGAGTGCGCCGGCATTCGCCTCGCACAAGAGTCCCTGGAGCACCGGTAACGCAGACCTTGCCCCTATCGCCCGATTGGCGCGTGCAAAGACATCTCCGAGGTCGTCACGCTCAGCACGGATACGCACAGTGTCAGTTCCCTTCTTCTTCTGTTCTTTTGTTATCTATCAGAGTATCGGTAGTAGTAGGCCCTGTGGATTGTGGACGAATCCCAAGAATGCCTCACGGCTATTGGGGAATCGGCACCCGTGGGGGTGTGGACAGTTTTGCAGGTCGTCCACAGGGCGAGGAGAGGGTGGTCGCGGCCTGAGGAAAACATGTCAGTTTTTCCTCAGGCTCTGAGTCAGTTCCGAGACCCGATCGAAGACCTCTCGATCGGTGGTCATCACCTTCTTCACCTTCCCGAGGGCGTGGAGGACCGTGGTGTGGTCGCGACCGCCGAACAGGTCTCCGATCTTCGGGAGCGACAGGTCGGTCAGTTCTCGGCACAGATACATGGCGACCTGGCGGCACATGGTCAACGGTTGGCGCCGGCTGCTGCCAACCACGTCTTCAACGCTGAACCCAAAGGCGGTTGCAGTCGCCCGGATGATCTTGGGGGGATCGATGGCCTTGGACTCGTGCCCGGGGAGGAGGTCCTGGAGAACCCGCTCGGCCATCGGCAAGTCGATCTCCTGGCCGGTGAGTGATGCAAAGGCCGTGACCCGGGTCAGCGAACCCTCCAACTCTCTGATGTTGTCCGACACCACACTGGCAATGAAGTGGAGAACCTCAGGTGGTACCGGAGTGGGAGCGAAATCAGCATTGCGTTTCAGAATCGCCAGGCGCGTCTCCACATCCGGGGGCTGGATGTCGGTGAGCAGGCCCCATTCGAATCGGCTTCTGAGCCGGTCTTCGAGACTGGCGAGGTTGCGGGGCGGGCGGTCTGAGCTGATGACCATCTGCTTGCCGGACTCGTAGAGCGTGTTGAACGTGTGGAAGAACTCCTCGAGGATCTGTTCCTTGCCCTCGAAGAACTGGACGTCGTCGAGAAGAAGCACATCTGTGGTTCGGTAACGATGTTTGAAGTCTTCCATCGTCTTGCGGCGTATGCCATCGATGAACTGGGTGAAGAAGGTCTCTGAGGACACATACTGAACGACCAGTCCGGGATAGAGATCCACGGCGTGCTGGCCGATGGCGTTGAGCAGGTGGGTCTTGCCCAACCCGGCTCCGCCATAAATGAACAGGGGGTTGTAGTGCTCACCGGGCTGCTCGGCGACGGCCATGGCGGCGGCCCACGCAAAGCGATTCGAGGGACCGACGACGAAGTTCTCGAACCGGTACTTGCGAACCACCCGGGTCTGCCGGGTGGTCGAATCGGGCTCCTCGGGTTCCTCGGGTTCGGCGTCTAGGACTCCGGTGGCCGGCCGGGGCGAGTTCTCGGGTTCGGCGTCACTGACGGCGAAGCCAAGCTCCCATTCGGATCCATACGAGGAGAGAAAAGCGCTCTCTATCGCTTGGCCGTGTTTGTCGATGACCCAACGCAGATGAAAGTCGCTGGGGGCGTTGAGAGTGAGCGTGGCCCCGTCGACCTCGGGCTCGAGTCGGTCGAGCCAGGTATTCCAGGTTGTGGCACTTACGCCAGCACGAAGGGTCTCCTTGAAGCGACCCCAGCAGTCTTCCGACCACTGTGTCTGCGCCACCGTTGCCTCCTCGTGATCTTCCACCCGGCCAACGATGCCGGTACTTGTCCACATAGCTCTCCACATCTGTGGAGAACTCCTCTGGCCATTCAGCCGAGCCCGATCTTTCCGGTTCCGGGCGTTGGCACCTCAGATCGGCGAAGGGAAGTCGGGAGTCCGTCCTTGGTGTACGGGTCGGCAGTATATGGGTGGCGATGGTGGCGCTCAAGAGCGCGGAAATCGAGCTTGACGGTCCGGGAACTCTCTCAGCTGGACCACGAAAACCCTGGTGAAAGCGGTGATTTTCAGTGTTGATCGAATGGCGCCATCCTCGCGATTGGGTCGTTGGCACCAGACGCGATTTTTCGCGCGATAGGAGGCTTTCTCGCGACCTCCCTCCAGCTTTGACACGCACACCGCCGACCCGTAGCCTTACTCGGTCCTTCCCAACCCCATTGCTGCAACATTATGAAACGAACGTATCAACCCAAGGTGAGAAGGCGGAAACGTCGTCATGGATTCCGCCTACGCATGCGCACCAGGGCCGGCCGAGCTGTCTTGAAGTCACGTCGTGGCAAAGGCCGTTCCCGTCTCTCCGCCTGATCACGTCTTCGACTCCCTACGTTCGCCCCTTGATTTCCGTCGTGTGCTGCGGAATGGTCGTCGTAGAAGGGCCGGAGGTGTGACAGTTGCGATGCTGCCCCGAGGCCACGGCATGGCTGCCGTTGGTCTGGTGGCAGGTCGCTCTGTGGGTGGCGCCGTGAGGCGCAACCGTGCCAAACGGCGGATTCGGCATGCCTTGGCCGACGTGGATCTGGCCACGGCGACCGATTACGTGGTGATGGCCTCACCGGATGTGTGTGAGGTCGGCTATGACACCTTGGTGTCGTGGCTGAAGACAGCGGTAGAGGAGAAAGAGTAGATGGAACAGTCACTGGCGGCCCGCCCGGCCCTGGTGCTGATTCGCGCCTACCAGAAACTGGTAAGCCCGCTTCTCGGTACCAACTGTCGGTTCATGCCGACATGCTCGAGTTATGCCCACGAGGCCATCAAGCGCTTCGGCCTGATCCGGGGCACCCTCCTGGCTGTCAGGCGGCTGGGCCGCTGCCAACCGCTGGTCCCTGGAGGATACGACCCAGTCCCGGAAACTTGGAGACATAAGACATGAGTGCGTTGTTCGACGCTCTACAACATCTATTAGGGACCAGTCTGGCGTTCTTTTATGACGTGATTCCCTCTTTTGGCCTGTCGATCATCCTGTTGACCATCGCCATCAACGTGGTGTTGTTCCCCCTCACACTGAAACAGACTCGATCGACTCGGGCCTTCCAGGAGATCCAACC
>JBFJTO010000187.1:0-3633 GCA_041625295.1 Acidimicrobiia bacterium
AGGTCGAGATCGATGGCGTTGGCAAGCCGGAGCAGGAAGTAGGCGAAAAGCGAGCCGGCCGGTCCGCCGCCGATGACCGCAACCCGCGAGCCGTCCTCGAGTTGCGCGCCGTCGAGAACAGCCGACTGCCGTCCGTGGTTGGTCACAGAACCCGTTCCTTCGCCGCGACCGGCCAACGCGGCGGGCAAGGCCCTTCGGGCCGCCACCGAGACAGCCGGGAATTCCCAGTAACGATACCCTTCACGAAATTCCGGGGCGGTGCGGATATGGAGAGGGGGAACCGAACCCCGGCGTGTTCGACACGGTTATCCTGTTACCCGGCTTGTAACCCCCAGGAGTGCGTTTGGCTGCCTTCACAATCACATGCCGAGGCGTGCGCGGCTCCGTACCCGTTAGCGGTCCCCAATTCCGCCGGTACGGGGGTGCCACCACATGCTTCGAGATCGACGTGACTCCGTCGCACCGGATGCTCATCGATATGGGAACCGGGGCTCTGTCGATCCACGACGACCTCCCTGCCGAGGGGCCCCTGTGGTTTTCGATCCTCCTCACCCACCTTCACTGGGACCACACCCTGGCGATCCCCTTCTTCATGCCCCTGTACCACCCGGCCAACCGCTTCGACTTCTATGGCCATCCGGCGTTGGGCCTCACCATCGACAACGCCATCGACTGGGTGATGCGCCCGCCCTGGTTCCCGACGACCTTCAAAGGGACACCGGCCCAGAAGCGCTTCCACCACCTTGACGGCGAGGTGATCGAGATCGGCGACATCACGATCGAACATGCCCGGCTCCATCACCCCGACGGCATCACCTCCTACCGGATGACCAGGGAAGGGAAAACGGTCGTCGTCGCCACGGATATCGAACACGGTGATCCCGACAGCGATGCCGACCTCTTGGAACTTGCCAGTGGAGCCGACGTGCTGTTCTACGACGCCCAGTACCTGCCGATCGAACACGAGACCTCCCGGGCGGGGTGGGGGCACTCAACCTGGAAGGCCGCCGTCGACCTGGCCCGGCGGGCCGATGTCGGCAAGCTCGTGCTCACCAGCCACGACCCCACCCGGACCGACGACCAGGTTGACCACATCCTCGAACTCGCCCAGAGCGAGTTCCCCGACACCGACGCAGCCGCGGAGGGCCTCAAGATCGAAGTGGGCTGACTAGACCGCCTTGACCGGCGGTTGCCGATACGCTCAAGGGGTGCCCAATGAACCCCACCCCCTGGAATCCTACGTTCCACGTGTTCTTGCCGAATGGGGGCTGGACGTCGGAGACTCGATCTGGCAACAGATCAACGGCACGCTTTGCTTCGTCGACATCTCCGGGTTCACCGCGCTATCCGAAAAGCTCGCTCTTCGAGGTCGGATCGGCGCCGAGGAACTGACAGAGGTCTTGGATCGCGTCTTCGGCAGAATGCTCGATCTCTCCTATGACCGGGGAGGAAGCCTTCTCAAGTTCGGCGGAGATGCCCTCTTGCTCCTGTTCGAGGGGGATGACCACGCACTCCAGGCCACAAGCGCAGCGGTGGAGATGCGTGCGGCTCTCCGTGAAGCGGTCAAAGTCCCAACGTCGGTTGGAAGGATTCGACTGCAAATGTCGGTGGGGCTCCACACGGGCTCCATAGACCTCTTTCGCGTCGGTGAGTCCCATCACGAGCTGATCATCACGGGCGATGCAGCCACCGTCACCACCGAGATGGAGGGCGCCGCGGGAGCAGGCGACATCGTGATCTCGGAGCCACTACGAGCGGTGCTTCCCAAAGACGCTGCCAGGGAGCAAAGGGGACTCGGGTGGATTCTGCGATGGGTTCGCCCACGGGCCGCCGCAACCGGACCAGTGCCCCGCAGACCCGTGGACGACGATGTTTACCAACGTTGTGTTCCCACCAATCTGAGGAACCATCTGATGTCGGGCCGAGCAGAGCCCGAGCATCGCATTGCCACCGTGGGTTTCGTGAAATTCAAGAACGTTGCCGACGTCTGGGGGCAAGGCGGACCCACAGCGGTCGCCAAAGGCTTGGACAGGCTGATCACATGCGTCCAGGCTGCGACCGGGGACGAAGGCGTCACCTTTCTCTCCACAGACATCGATGAAGACGGAGGGAAAGTCATTCTCACAACCGGGGTTCCGGCAAGGCAGGAGGATGACGACGGTCGAATGTTGCGCGCTCTCCGCCGCGTCAGCGACTCCGAGCAGGCGTTCCCGATCAAGATCGGCGCTAATCGGGGGCATGTGTTCTCGGGTGAGATAGGCACCGAGTTCCGCAGCACCTTCACGGTGATGGGAGACACCGTGAATCTCGCCGCCAGGCTGATGGCCGCGGCCCCACCAGGATCGGTCTACGTGGCTCCCGGTGTCCTCGACCGGTCCTTCACCCTCTTCGAGACCACACCCCTCGAACCATTCCACGTCAAAGGCAAGGTGGAGCCGGTCCAGGCATACGCCCTCGGTGCCGAGGCGGGTACCCGCACCACAAGTGACCATGGCGTCCTCCCCTTCGCAGGACGCACAACAGAACTCGACGCCATCCGGATGTCCGTCGCCCGGCTGAGCTCCGGCACAGGTGGCGCCCTCACAGTCATCGGCGAAACCGGAATCGGCAAGTCCCGGCTCCTGGCCGAAGCCCTGGCGAACGAGCAACCCCAATCGCTCACGCTCCATGGTGAACCCAGCGGCGGGGCCAACGCCTACCGCGCCATCCGCGACGCACTTCGATCGGCACTGGGCATCGAAAGACGCGGCCAGGCGGAGATGGCCAAGGCGTTGGAACTCGCAGTCCAGAACCTCGGTGTCGACCTGGTCGAGGACCTGCCCCTCATCGGCACCGCCTTCCAGATCACCATCCCAGACAACGACACCTCGGCCACTATCGAGCCCAGGTTTCGTCCCGAACGCACGGCTGATGCGGTTGTTCGACTACTGGATCGGATGTTCACGGATCCGACGGTGATCGTGGCCGAAGACGGGCACTGGATGGACGGTGCTTCCCTCCATCTCATTCGCCGAATCGCCGCAGCCGCCGAAACCCACCCGTGGCTGGTGGCTATGACAGCAAGATCCCAGCAAGGCGATTCGATCGACCCGATTGGGGACACAATTGAACTGGAACCTCTGACACAGGAAGAAACCAGGACCGTTGTGGTGTCCGCCACCGAGGCGGCCCCACTCCGCCAATCCGACTTGGACACAATCGTCGCTCGCGCAGGTGGGAACCCGCTCTTCCTTAGCGAGATTCTGCGTCTGGTCCGCGAGACGGGCGGAGTGCAAGGTATTCCCGACTCTCTGGATGCTGTTGTTGGAGCCGAGATCGATGCCTTGCCGGTTCTGCCCCGGAGGCTGCTTCGGATGGCTTCCGTTCTGGGACGGAGCTTCCGGCAGGTCGTGCTGGATGAACTGGTCTCGGACGAGGACGTAGCCATCGACGATGCAACCACGCGAGCCCTGGGAGGATTCATCGAGTCTGACGGCACGGGACGACTCCGATTCCTTCACGGCGCTGTGCACCAGGTCTCATACGTGGGGTTGTCGTTTCGCAGGCGCAGAGAGCTTCACGCACGAGCCGGAGCGGCGATCAAGCGACTCGCGGGCGATGACCCAGAGGCAGTAGCCGCCGCCCTCGCATCGC
>JBFJTO010000188.1:0-3628 GCA_041625295.1 Acidimicrobiia bacterium
ATCCAGGTGGCGGCTCACCAGATAGTGATCCAGCTTTGGTTCCTCCTGGCGATGATCATCGATGCCCTGGCGATCGCCGCCCAGGCGATGGTTGGCGACCTGATCGGTCGCGGACGACCACAGGCAGCCAGAGCACTTTCCGACCGTCTTCTGCGCTGGGGGTTGGCCGGTGGGGTGGTCCTGGGACTGGCCTTTGTGGCAATCAGACCCTGGGTGGGAGGGTGGTTCTCTGCTGATGCCATGGTGGTGTCTGCGGTGAAGGTGGCAGTACCCATCGCCTCATGGATGCAACCGGTTGCCGCACTCGTGTTCGTGCTCGACGGGATCTTCCTCGGAGTGCTGGCCATTCGACTTCTGGCGTGGAGCACAACGGCCGGGTTCGTGGCGATGATCGCCGGCCTGGCGATGACGTTGAGCTTCGGATGGGGTCTGGCCGGGGTGTGGTGGTCGGTGGCCGCCATGGTGGCGATCAGGGGCGTGATCCTCGGTTGGGCCTATCGGGCCTGGCCGACGGTGTCGAGAGCCTGACCTCTGGTCTCTGGCAGCATGGCGGTCAGTAGAGCCGCGGCCAGCATTCCGATTGCCAGCACCGTGACAGTCTCCGAGAGTCCGATCCGGTCGATCGTGAACGTCCCCACCGCCAGACCGAACGCGGAGCCGAGCATTCCGAGATAACCGCCTGCGCTTCCGGCGGTGGAACGGAAAGCTGTCGGGAAAAGTTCGGCCCGGTGAGCGGCCGCAGCGGGGACGAACGCAAACGATCCGAACGTCGAGATTGCGATCGAGATGGTCAGCAGGGCCGGGTTGGACAGCCAATAGAGGCCCAGAGCACCGGTGGCCGAGGCGGCGAGGGCGCCGATCGTCGTGCTTCTCCGTCCGGCGATGTCGGCGATCCTGCCACCCACGAAGAACCCGAGACCTCCCACCGTCCCGCCGATCAAACTCAGGGTCACAGCCCTGCCGGTGGTCAAGCCGAGGTCGTCCACGAGACGTTCGATCGAGAAGGTGAGGCCGACCGTCGTAAATGCCGACGCCAACAGTCCGGCCCCGGATGCGATCCAGAACACCCGACGGAAGGGTCCCCCGAGAAGGGACCGGAGTGGGGGCCGATTCGAGGCGCCGGCGGCCTTGAAGAGGGGACTCTCGGCGATCGAGCCTCTCAGGAACGGAAGCGAGAGCAGCCCGACGGCCGCCAGCGCGAACAGGATCCGCCAGGCGTCGGGAGAGCGATCGGCGATGGGAAGGGCGAGCAGACCGACCCCTGCTCCGAGGCTTCCACCGGCACCGTAGAGGCCGAGAGAGAATGCCCGCATCTCTGGGGCCACCTGCTCGGCGACGAGAACGACCACCAGGGTTCCCACCGCGGCGGTGCTCAGGCGAACCACCGATTGCAGGGCTGCGAACTGCCAGGCCGATCCGACAAACGATGTGGCGGCATCGGCGAGAAGGAGCAGCGAGAAGGCGGTCAGGAACGGGGTCCTGCGGCCACGTCGGTCTCCCCATGTGGCGAACAGGAGGGCGCCCACACCAACGATCCGGGTGATCGCAAACAGCGCGGCCATGTTTCCCTCGGTGAGACCCAGCGATTCACGTACAAAGGGAACCGTTGCCGATCCTTGCGACTGGGCATAGCCCTGGAGGATGCCCACCAGCCACATCGTCAATGTGACAGCACGTTCGTGTGTCTGAAGACGTCCGAAAGGAAACAGGCTGCGAAGCAGGCGGCGGGGCACCCGGGCAGGTTACGACTTTCCAGCACTCGTCTCCGACGGGCTCGCGAGGCGGGGAAGACAAACCTGGGTCGATCTGCGGGAGCGAGCCGGCGATAGGGAGTTTCGCAAGTTTGCGACTGTGCCAACATGTGGCTGGTGACAGACTTCGGCGACCTCAGCTTCGTCTTCCAGCTCGCCCTCGCCTTTGGCGGAGGGATCATCGCCTTTCTGTCGCCGTGTGTGCTGCCGCTTCTCCCGGGCTATCTGGGTCTGATGTCTGGGTATTCGGTGGCCGACTTGCAGGCAGGTCAGGCATCTCGATCCCGGATGTTGCGGGTCACCCTTCTGTTCGTCTCCGGGTTCACTGTTGTTTTTGTCGCGTCGGGGGCCCTGGCAACCCAGGTTTCACAGTTCCTGGCCAGGAACCAGACGATCACCAACCGTGTCGCTGGCACGTTGATCATTGTCTTTGGCATCGCCATGGTCGGAATGGCCTACACAAACCGGGGCATCTTCGGGTTCCTGGCCCGCGAGCGGCGGATCGAGGTCAGGCCGTCGCGCCTCGGCAACTGGGCCCCTCCTGTCATGGGGGTGGCGTTCGGATTCGGATGGTCACCTTGCATCGGGACGGTGTTGGGTGGGGTTCTGGGCCTCGCCGCCACCCGTGAGACCGTTGGACAGGGGATGATCCTCCTCCTGGTTTTCAGTCTCGGTTTGGGCATCCCATTCGTGCTGGCCGGTGTCGGGCTGGCCCGGGCGTTCCGGACGATGAAGTCGCTGCGGAGGTGGATTCGTCCTGTCAACGTGAGTGCAGGAGTCCTTATGGTGGCCTTCGGGGGGTTGCTCGTAACCGGGAATATCTTCCGGCTGTCCTCCTTCTTCCAGCGGGTGTTTTCTGCGATTCCGATACTCGAGCATCTCGCCTCCATTTGAGCCGGCCAGGTACCCTCGAGGAGCCAGTGCATGTGACTCCCACGCTGTCCGAATTCCTCGACCTCGCATCCCGATATTCGGTCGTGCCAGTCAGCGTCGAAGTCATGGCCGATCGGGAGACCCCCGTCACCGCATTCGAGAAGCTGGTCGGTACCGCGCCGGGGTTTCTGCTCGAATCGGTTGAGGGCGGCGAACGGTGGGCACAGTGGTCGTTCCTGGGATGGGAACCCGCCTTCACCCTGGAATGCCGCATGGGGGCGTGCACAGCCGAAGGCATCGATCTGCCCCCCGGTGATCCGCTCGAAGTCCTCGAAGCTCTGATCTCGCGCTTCGACACGGCCCCGGTGGCGGGTTTGCCTCCGCTGCACTCGGGAGCGGTTGGCTACCTCGCCTACGACGCGGTCAGATACATAGAGAACCTCCCCGACGCTCCGCTCGACGATCGGAACCTGCCCGAGATGGTTTGGCAGTTCGTGGGTGCTCTGGCAGCTATGGATCACTACCGCCAAACGATGGTCCTCGTTCGCAACGTGTTCGTCGGCGATGACCCCGCATCCCAGTACCAGGCAGCGGTGGAAGCGCTCGAAACCGACATTGGACGTCTCGGTGGCGAGCTTGGCTACCGCCCGGTTCGAGCCGGAGCGGCTGTGGAAACCCCCGCCTTCGAGAGCACGTTCGAGAGGGCAGAATTCGAGAAGGCTGTGACGGTGGCCAAAGATCACATCCTCGCCGGAGATGCTTTCCAGATCGTTCTCAGCCAGCGGCTGGGAACCGGTTTCACGGGCGACGAGTTCGCCATTTACCGGGCCTTGCGGGTCATCAACCCGTCCCCGTTTCTGTTCTTCGTGCGCCATCCCGGGGTTTCGGTGATCGGATCGTCTCCGGAGTTGATGACCCGGATCAGGGATGGGGTGGTCACCTCGCGGCCGATCGCCGGCACCCGCAGGCGGGGGAGTACCGACGCCGAGGACCTGGCACTGGAA
>JBFJTO010000189.1:0-3594 GCA_041625295.1 Acidimicrobiia bacterium
CGGAGGTCGATGTGATCGCCGTCGCTGGTCTTGCCCAGGCGGCTCTCGAGAAGGCCCAGCTTCCGATTCAGGTGGCCGTCATGGGGTGCGTCGTGAACGGTCCCGGGGAGGCTCGCGAGGCAGACATCGGCATCGCGGCCGGCCGGGGCAAGGGTCACCTCTTCATCAAGGGCCAGGTCGTCCGGGTGGTTCCTGAGGATGAGATGGTCGATGCACTCCTGGACGAGGCTCAGAAACTCGTGGAGGAAGGCGTCGAAGCGCGCTTGGCTGCCGCTCAGGCCAATGCCGCCGAGATTGCCTCGGCTGCCGCAGAGGAGTTGATCCAGATCCAGGGCGATGTCAATCGCTCCGACGCCCGAAGACGCAGGGTTGCCGACATCGCCTCTGGTAATTGACGGCGGGAACCGGCCCGGCAGCGTTTACCCTCCTGTCCGATGCGCTGGTCTCAATCCTTCATTCCCACTCTTCGCGACGACCCGGCTGACGCCGAAGCGGTCAGCCACAGACTTCTGATCCGTGGCGGTTTCGTTCGCCAGCTCTCGGCCGGTCACTACTCCATGCTGCCCCTGGGCCAGCGGGTGCGCGCCAAGATCGATCGGATCATCCGCGACGAGATGGATGGGATAGGTGGACAACAGTTCCACCTTCCTGCGATGCATCCCGCCGAGATCTGGAAGCGGAGCGGGCGCTGGGACGTGATGGGTGACGAGATGTTTCGCCTGGTGGATCGCAAGGGAGCCGACAACTGCCTGGGGATGACTCACGAAGAGATCTTTGCGACTCTGGCGTCAGAGTTGTTCTCGTATCGCCAGCTCCCTCAGATCTGGTACCAGGTCCAGACCAAGTTCCGCGACGAGCCCCGGCCCAAGTCAGGGGTTCTCAGGGTTCGCGAGTTCACGATGAAGGATTCATATTCGCTGGACAAGGACTGGGAGGGTCTGGACGCTGCCTTCGATGCGCACCACGGCGCCTATCGACGGATCTTCCAGCGCTGCGGCCTCCAACCCGTCGATGTGCTGGCGTCGTCGGGCGCCATGGGAGGATCGGACTCGATCGAGTTCATGGTCAGGAGTGACGCAGGCGAGGACTGGATCGTCACCTGCGAGTCATGTGACTACCGAGCCAACCTGGAGCGAGCCACCTCCAGGCTCGATCCCGTCGCGGATCCAGATTCGGTTGCGGATCCCGAGAGGTTCCCCACCCCAGGCATCCGGACCATCGCCGCCCTCGCCGAAGCCGGTGAGGCTGCCGACCGGCAGATCAAGACGCTGGTTTTCTCGGTTGCCGGAAGCCTCATGCTTGTTCTCCTGCGAGGCGATCACGAACTCCAGGAGCAGAAGCTCATCGACGCCTTGGGAACCGCGAACCTGCGGCCGGCGCATCCCGAAGAGATCATTGCGGCCCTGGGCGCATCACCCGGGTCGCTGGGTGCTGTTGGAGTGACCGACCTCCCCATCATCGCCGACAACGCCCTGGCTGGGCGCCGGGGAATGGTCACTGGAGCCAATTCCGACGACTGGCACCTGCGCAACGTGGACGTCGATCGCGACATCGCCGTTGGGACATGGTCGGACCTGAGAGCCGTGATCGCCGGTGGAAGATGTGAGCTCGACGGCGGTGCCCTCGAATTGTGGAAAGGAATCGAGGTCGGACACATCTTCAAGCTGGGTACCAAGTACTCCGAGGCGATGGGAGCTGTGATCCAGGACGAGAACGGAGACTCTCACCCGATCGTCATGGGTTCCTACGGCATCGGCATCGAGAGAACGATGGCATCCATCGTCGAGTCCTCTCACGACGAACACGGCATCGTATGGCCAGTTTCCGTAGCCCCTTACGAAGTGGTCATCACCGTGGTTCGCAACGATTCCCCAGACGTGGTGGAGACTTCCGAGAAGATCTACTCCGATCTTCAGGGTCGGGGGGTCGATGTTCTGCTCGACGACCGGTCGGAGCGTCCGGGTGTGAAGTTCGCAGACGCGGAGCTTGTTGGTCTCCCTTTCCGGATCACGGTGGGTCCAAAAGGCGTTGAGGCGGGGACGGTGGAAGTGACTTCGAGGCGCACGATGGTCACCGAGAACGTCTCGATCGCCGAGGTCGCGGCCGAGATCACCGAGCGAGTCAAGACCGGCAGGCAAGCCGGCAAATGACGGGTTGTGTAGCCTCCATGCGAAGGAGGCTCGTATGCGGAGAAAGGGACGTCCGGTTCTGGGAGTGATCGGGGGCCTGCTGTTCGGCCTCGGTCTCTCGGTGTTTCTGCAGCAAGCCGGGGTTTGGCCACTTGACGCGATTTCCTTGATCGGGTTGCCGATCGTGGGAATCATCATCGGCGTGGTCATGGCCCGGAAAGCACCTTTCGGGGGTGGTGCAAGATGAAGCGGCTTTTGGTAATGGCGGCTCTCCTCGTGGTGGTGGCAATCCCTGCGCTGCCGGCGATGGGAGGCAACATCTCCGGCGGCTGCACGGTGACGGCCACTTCCACCTCTGACTCAACCGACGTTTTCGACGCCACTCAGGCCGATCCTTTCGTGATCGACCCTTCGGGAACCATTTCCTGGGACGGATCCTCTCTGGTTCCGATCACAAACCACCATTGGGAGGTTGGCGTCGTGGTGTTGGGGACGGACGTCCAGCTGTTCAGCGGTAGCAGCGAGAACTCCGGTCTCAGCCAGGAATCGAGTGGCTCCAAGAGCATTCCCGCCGAGCTCGATCGTATCGGCAACAGTCAGATCTCCTGGATTCTCTCCAACTTTGGTGGCGTCATCGAGGTTTATGGCTCCATCGACGGCGACGGAGGCTCGTGCTCCGGGTCCGGTTTCGTCCTTCTCGATCTGGGTCCGCTCGAAGGAATAGTCGGACAGGTCTCGCTGGCGACGGCGGCAGCCGGGTTGGCGTTGATGGCACTCGCAGGAGTGGGCAAGGTCGTCTGACCGGGTTGCGCTGAGATCCACTCTCATGCCACGATGCGCGGGAATGAGAGTTCACAACTTTGGCGCCGGCCCCTGCACCCTTCCCGTCGAGGTTCTCGAGGAGGCTCGAGAGGAGTTTCTCGATTTCGCCGGAACCGGCATGTCGATCGTGGAGATGAGCCATCGGAGTCCCGCCTACGACGCCGTCCATAGCGACGCCCTGGCCCGGGCCCGGAGAGTGGCCGGATGCCCCGACGATTTCAGCGTCCTGCTGATCCAGGGTGGAGCGACGCTGCAATTCGCCATGGCGCCGCTGAATCTCCTCGGCCCGAATGAACGGGCTGGCTACGTGGTGGCGGGTTCATGGGGCGCCAAGGCTCTGGCTTCGGCCAGGAACGCGGGCGCGGCCTATTCAGCCTGGAGCGGCTCGGAATCGGGCTATACCCGTATGCCCGCATCGGCGGAGGTAGAAGCGGGCCTCGAACCCGGGACTCGATATCTCCACGTCACCACGAATGAGACGATCGGCGGTATCCGGATGGTCGAATTCCCGGATCTGGGCATGCCGCTCGTTGCCGACATGTCTTCGGAGTATCTGGTTCGGCCCATCGAGTGGTGGCGATACGACATGGTCTATGGAGGAGTGCAGAAAAACCTCGGTGCGGCAGGTCTTGCGCTCGTGTTC
>JBFJTO010000190.1:0-3580 GCA_041625295.1 Acidimicrobiia bacterium
GAGCCCAGCAGACCGGCAATTCGCTGGCCGTTGACATCGGCCACGGCGTGACCGACCGATTTCGATCTCTCCCCATGAGCCAGTTCGCCGTTCTCGCCGGGCGAACCGTTGCCGACACCATCCGCAATGCCGGCGCTCTGGTACTGGTCACGCTTGTCGGGTACCTGGTCGGGTTCCGTTTTGCGAGCGTGGCAGGCGCAGCAGTCGCCCTGTTGCTCACCATCGGCCTCGGTTATGCCTTTTCGTGGGTGAATGCGGCAGTGGGGGCCAAGGTACGCAGCGCCGAACTGGTGGGGATGCTGGCCATGTTCTGGCTCTTTCCCCTGATGTTCGCCTCCAACCTGTTCACACCCACCGAATCGATGGGAGCGTGGATCCGGGTGTTTGCCGATTACCAGCCCATCTCGGTGGTGACCACGGCCGTGCGTGACCTTGCAATGGGGTCCGATGCCATGGGCGCGGTCCTGGGCTCGCTCGCCTGGATAGCCGGGTTGCTGGCCGTGTTCATACCGCTGGCCGTGTCGGCGTACCGCAAACCGTGACCATTTGGTTCGGGAAGTCGGGGCTGCCGCCGGACGATGTGTCCGACGCCGATTTCCTGGATGGTCTCGTCTCTGCGGGCCAGGATGCCTTCGAGCTTGGGTTCACCAAGGGGTTCCCATGGGACGAGAAGCGGTGTGGTTCCTTTGGCAGGGAGGCGGCCCTGCGGGGGATAACCCTCTCGCTCCACGCCCCCTACTTCGCGGTGCTGACCGTGGAAGAGGAGGAACGTTCGCGTCAGTGTCTGGCCGCCCTGGAGCACTCGATGAAGCTCGGCAGGGCTCTGGGCGCCCACACCATCTGTGCACACATCGGGCATGTGGGGGAGAGAAGCGCCTCCGAACTCATGGAACTTGCTTCATCCCGGCTCGGCACCATCGTCTCCAAGGTCGAGAGCCTGGGTGTGGGTCTCGGGCTCGAGACATCGGGCCACGAACGGAACTTCGGATCTCTCGGCGACATCGCCGAGCTTGCATCCCGGTTCTCCTTTGTGCGGCCGATCGTCGATTGGGCGCATATCCATGCTCGCACCGCCGGAGCGCTGACGACGCAGGAGGCATTCGCTTCCGTGTTGAAGTTCATCTCGGAGTCCTTCCCGGGTTGGATGATCGACCCTCTTCAGGCCCAGTTCAGCGACAACGAGATCGGTGCCGGCGGGGAGGTGAGACATCTCCCATATGGCGAAGGAACTCTCCGGATAGCTCCGCTTGTCTCAGCGGTGACCCAAGCGGGGATGTCGATGAGGGTGATATCGGAGTCACGAGACGAGGCCAGCCACATTGCCATCCAGCGGGAACTGGAAGCGGCCCGACCTTCGGCTCCCGGGGAGCGGCCCGGGCGGACTCCCCACCGGAGCGGCATCGAATTCCCCGGCGGGATTCGAGTCGAGCGCGACGGTGACGCGTGGAGGACCCAGGGTTGGCTGCGCCCGTTGCGGCTCACCAATCTCGACAAACCGTTCTTCCCTGAAGGGTTCACCAAGGGCGACCTGATCCAGTACTACGCCTCGGTGGCCCCGTATCTGCTTCCCCACCTTGCGGGGAGACCACTGTCGATGTCGCGGTATCCAGACGGGATCGAGGGTGGATCGTTCTATGAGAAGCGGGCACCCGGCCACAAACCCGATTGGGTGGGCACGGTGCCGGTGGCGTCCGACTCGATGGGCGGGATGATCGACTTCGTCGTCGCCAACGACCGGGAGACGTTGATGTGGCTGGCCAACATGGCGTGTATCGAGATACACCCTTTTCACTCCCGGGTCACGACTCCGGGCTTCCCCGACTACGCCATCTTCGACCTCGACCCGGCCGAGGGTTCTCGATGGGAGCAAGTCGTCGCCGGCGCCACCCTCGTGAATCTGGCACTCGACGGCCTCGGGCTGCGGGGCTATCCCAAACTCTCGGGCTCCAAGGGGATGCACGTGTACGTCCCCCTCGCCCCGTTACACAGCTATGCGAGGGTGCGGGCATTCGTCGAAGCGGTTGGTCGATTGCTGGTTGCCGCCAATCCCGAGGATCTGACCATGGAGTGGGACATCCCCGCACGGCGGGGCAAGGTGTTCATCGACCACAATCGCAACGCTTCGGGACAGACCATTGCTTCGGTCTACTCGGTGAGGCCCCGACCCGGTGCGCCGGTGTCCGTGCCGCTGACGTGGGATGAGGTGGCGGAGGCAAGAAACGGCGATTACACGATCGTCGATGTCTGGGAGCGCCTGGGCAGTGTCGGCGATCTCTTCGCTCCGGTCCTGAGGGGTGGCCAGACTCTCGCCGGCGCCGAGGATGCCCTCGGCATCTGAGGCCAATCCAGAGGAGACCTCGTACCCCTAGGCTCTGATGATGGATCTCTTCGCGCGGGTCAACATTCTCGATGGCAAATCGGTCCGCCTTCCCGAAGGCGACATCAACAATGCGATTCCCCTCGACGCCGATCCGATTGCCCGCGCACGAATCTGGGTGGATCACGGCGCCGACTTCATCCACGTGGTCGATCTCGACGCCGCCGCGCAATCCGATTACCGCAATCGCGGTCTCATCGACAGGCTGGTCGCCGAAGTGAGAAGGCCGGTTCAGGTTGGCGGCGGGGTGCGTTCGGATGTCGAGGCTGCCCGCCTTCTCGAGGCCGGCGCATGGAGGGTCGTCATGGGGACTGCGGCCATCGAGAACCAGATCATGGTTTGGGATCTGTGCCGGTCCTATCCCGGAAAAGTCGCTGTTTCCATCGATGTCCGCCCCGATGAAGAGGTGGCCACCAAGGGGTGGACCCAAAACTCTGGGAGGTTCCTCGAAGAGGTGCTCTTGGAGATGTCCTCGGCGGGTGCCGCAGCGTTCATGATCGCCGAGGCCGGCAGGGATGCCCTCACCCAACCGCCCGACTTCGCCGGGCTCACCACCGCCATCGGCATCGTCGACGAACCGGTCATCGCGGCTGGTGGAGTCCGCGATCTCGACGACCTGCGTCTGCTCAAGGAACTGGCCGCATCGGGCCGAAGACTGGGTGGCGTCGTCGTCGGTCGGGAGGTCTCGTACGGTCGATTCACCATTGCCGAGGCCAAGGCCGTGCTCGCCTAGACGAGCTTTCCGGCCACGAACTCGTTCCAGGTCTTCCCGTACTCCGACCGGTGTTCGGTCAACAACCCGCCGGCTCTCAGAGCCGCACCTCTTATCCCGGGAAAGTTGACCGAGAACACCCTGCGACGTTTCCCAGTCGCGAGGAGGTAGGACTTCATGACCGCTTTCATCTCGAATGTTTGCGGTCCGCCCAGGTCGGGCAGACGTCCGGACGAGCCCACCTCCACGACATCGGCGATGCGTAGGGCGGCTATCTCGACATCCAGGGGTTGCACGCGGGTCTCTGCGGGAACCACAACGACGGCGCGTCGGGCGGCCCTCTCGGCAGCGTCCCACACGAGTTGGTGGAACTGGGTGAAGCGAGAGATCGTCCAGGACAGACGAGATCTGGTCAGTGCGCCCTCGCCGGCTTCCCTGGCCCGGAAGTACTTGGAGGGGACCACATCACAACCAACCGGGTTGGGAAGGAC
>JBFJTO010000191.1:0-3576 GCA_041625295.1 Acidimicrobiia bacterium
TGCCCGAGGTCGCGAACTCGGGTATCCGACCGCCAACCTCCATGTCCCCGACCGTCACGCGGTTCCTGCCAACGGCGTTTACGCCGCATTCGCGGGGACCGAAGGCGAATTCCGCCCGGCGGTGGTCAACATCGGATCACGGCCCACCTTCGGGCCGGGGAGCGTGACCGTGGAAGCGCATCTGATCGATTTCGATGGGACTCTCTATGGCTCATCCCTCGACCTGCGGTTTGTCACCCGATTGCGCAACGAGCGCCGCTTCGAATCGATCGCGGTACTTGTGGATCAAATTGCCCGAGATGTCGAGCAGGCCAAGGTCGTGCTTGCAGGTCTCGAGGCATGATGCAGGATTGGTTCTCTTTCGCTGCGGTGGTAGAGTTCCGTCTCTTCCCTTTCAGGAACCAGGTTTTACGCGCATGAAGACAACCTCAGAAATCATCACGGAGTTCGGGCACCACGAATCCGACACCGGCTCGCCGGAAGTCCAGGTGGCGTTGCTCACGGATCGAGTCAATCATCTCACCGACCACCTCCGCGAGCACAAGCACGACCACCACAGCCGGCGCGGTTTGTTGATGTTGGTCGGCAAGAGGCGCCGGCTTCTCAACTACTTGAAGAGGCAGGATGTCGAGCGTTACCGGCGGCTCATCGCAGCGCTCGGATTGCGTCGATAAGTATTCGAAGGGGCGGTCTTCCGCTCCTTCGACGCGTTGCCGACGGCAACGCTCTCTAGTTCCGGCCGCGCGCCGGGATCTAAACACAGGCTGGAGCCCGGCCGGTTGTCAGTGGCGATCTCTGGAACGAACCAGGGATGGCCACTGGTAACGGGCCCCGCTCCCATATCAGAGGAGAAACCGTGTCAGAAATCACGGTCACCGGTCTCGTTGGTGGAAAAGAATTCACCTTCTCGTCCGGGAAACTGGCCATGCAGGCCGATGGGGCCATCGTGGCCCGACTTGGTGGTACCGAGATGTTGGTCACCGCCACAGCAAACAAGACCATGCGTGAAGGGATCGACTTCTTCCCGCTAACTGTCGACTTCGAAGAGCGGATGTATGCCGCGGGACGTATCCCCGGCTCGTTCTTCCGCCGAGAGGGGCGACCCAGCGAGCAGGGAATCCTGCTGTGCCGGTTGATCGACCGTCCTATTCGTCCCAGCTTTGCGGACGGGTATCGCTTCGACACCCCTGTCGTCGTGACCTCGTTGGCGGTTGACCCGGCTTATCCGTTCGACATCGTGGCATTGAACGGAGCATCGGCTGCCCTAATGGTGAGCTCGATTCCGTTTGAGGGTCCGGTTGGAGGCGTGCGTCTTGCGCTCCGCAAGGGCGAGTGGGTTCCGTACCCCTCGTACGAGGAGTTGGAGGAGTCCGTATTCGAACTGATCGTTGCGGGTCGTCGTAACGAGTCGGGTGAGATCGATGTGATCATGGTCGAGGCCGGTGCCACACCAGACGGAATCCGGCTCATCAACGACGGCGATGCCCCCTCGGACGAGGCAGCGGTGACTGCAGGTCTCGAGCTCGCCAAGCAGCACATCTCCGAGTCCATCGATTTGCAGCTGGAGCTGGCCTCCAAGGTCGAGAAGAAGGCTGTCGATTGGGTTCTCTCGGTCGATTACACACCAGAGATGCTGGATCGTGTCAAGACGGCGGCAGAGTCAAAGCTCGCCGATGTCATCCGGATCACCGACAAGCAGGATCGCAAGGTTTCCCAGGATGCAGCGGCAGCCGCGACCATGGAGGAGCTTGGCCTGGCCGGCGAGGATGCCGACAAGGTCGATGTGGAACAGGCCAAGCGGGCTTTCAAGTCCGTGTTGAAGGACATGATGCGCCGGCGCGTCGTCGAAGAAGGTATTCGGCTGGATGGCCGCGGCCCCACCGACATCCGCCCGCTGAGTGCCGAGGTTGGACTGGTTGGCAGAACTCACGGTTCTGGTCTGTTCCAGCGAGGTGAGACCCAGGTTCTCAACGTGACCACGCTGGGGATGCTGAAGATGGAGCAGATGCTCGACAATCTGGGCGTCGATGACTCCAAGCGCTACATGCATCACTACAACTTCCCGCCCTTCTCAACCGGCGAAGCCGGATTCATGCGCGGTCCCAAGCGGCGCGAGATCGGCCACGGAGCCCTGGCCGAGAAGGCGGTTCACCCGGTGGTGCCCACCTCCGAAGAATTCCCGTACGCGCTGCGCCTCGTTTCCGAGGTGTTGTCATCGAACGGCTCGACCTCGATGGCTTCGGTGTGTGCATCGACGCTGTCGCTGATGGACGCCGGTGTGCCCATCATCGCTCCGGTGGCCGGTATCGCGATGGGGTTGATCGGACGCGACGGGAAATACGTGACGCTGACCGACATCCTCGGCGCCGAAGATGCACTAGGCGACATGGACTTCAAGGTGGCGGGCACTGCGGATGTCATCACGGCACTCCAACTCGACACCAAGCTGCAGGGTCTTCCTTCCGACGTGCTCGCAGCAGCGCTGCAGCAGGCCAAGGAAGCTCGGCTCCAGATCCTCGAGGTCATGGCCGGTGCTATCGCCGAGCCCCGCGATGAGCTGAACGAATGGGCTCCCCGCATCGAGTCGATCGAGATCCCCAAGGACAAGATCGGAGAGGTGATCGGTCCCAAGGGGAAGGTGATCCGGGAACTCGAAGAGCAGACCGGAGCTGCCATCGAGATCGAAGAGGCCGGCGGTATGGGCATAGTCCGCATCGCTTCCTCTGACGGTGATGCTCTCAAGGCGGCCCGCGACCGGGTGATGCTGATCGCGTTTCCGCCTGAGCCCGAGATGGGCGGCGAGTACGACGGTGAGGTTGTGAACATCACCAAGTTTGGTGCCTTCATCAACATTCTCCCCGGGCGTGATGGTCTGTTGCACATCTCCAAGATGGACCCGAGTCGCCGCGTCGATCGCGTCGAGGACTATCTCGCTCTTGGCGACAAGGTGAAGGTGGTTCTATCGGAGATCGATCGCAACGGCAAGCTCTCGCTGACGTTGGCGCAGGAACTCGTCTATTCCGGGACCGGCGAATCATCCGGTAGCGACCACCGCGATGACCGTCGTGACGACCGCCGTGACGGACGTCGGGACGATCGCGGTGGAAACCGTGGTGGTGATCGGGATCGCGGTGGAAACCGTGACCGGGACGACCGCGGCGGCAATCGGGATCGGGGTGGAGACCGTGATCGAGGCAACGGCCGTGGCGGCAACCGCGCAGACGGTGATCGCTCCCCGCAGACGAGTAGCGATCGTCGCAAGGTTGCTCCCTCATTTGAGGACAGCTTCGAGGAGAACCGGCGTCGCTGACGCGACCCTCCAAACTACCACAGAGAAAGAGACCGGGTCCAGGACCCGGTCTCTTTCTCATGGTGTTGCAGGTGCTTCCGGTCGGAGCAGTTTGGACGCGTTCGTACGACCCGTCGTGTCGGTGTGGTTTTCGAAGTGGTTGAGGTTCGTTCGGTTTTGGCGAGGTAGTGGGCGGGTCAGGGTGGTTGGAAGCGGCGGCGTTGGGGTGGGGTGTTGGGGTCGAGTTCGAGTCCCATCTGGTGGATGGCGATGTGGTGGTGGTACCA
>JBFJTO010000192.1:0-3553 GCA_041625295.1 Acidimicrobiia bacterium
CGGTTCCCACGCTCACGACCCCGCCATGCGCTTCAACGATGCTGCGGACCACGGCTAGACCAAGTCCGGTGCCTCCGGCATCCCGCGATCTGGCTTCGTCGAGGCGGACAAAGCGTTCGAAGATGCGCACCCGATCCTCGGGAAGGACACCCGGACCGTCATCGGCAACCAGCAGGAAAGCTTTGTCTGCTTCCGCCCTGGTCTCGAATCTGACTGTGGTGTTGGCGTGGCGGAAGGCATTGTCGGCGAGGTTGCGGACGACCTGGGCAATCCGCCTCTTGTCGGCTGCCACCACCACCGGGGCCAGGTCTTCAAGGCGAACCTCGATCTCGCTTGGCCCCCGGGTAGCCATCTCATCTTTGACAGTCTCGGCCAGTTCGAAACGGGTCTTCTCGAGGTCGATGCGGTGTTCGTCGGTCCGTGCCAGGAGCAGGAGGTCATCGACCAGCGAAGCCAACCGCCTGCCCTGCTCAGCGACATCATCGGCAAACTCTGCAAGCGAGAACCCCTGCGGATTGGCGTGGGCGACCTCGGCCATGGTGAGGATCGTGGCTACCGGGCTCTTGAGTTCGTGGCCTGCGTCGGCGGCAAACCGGCGTTGGCGTGAAGCCGACGTTTCCAGGCGCTCGAGCATCCGGTTGAGTACCTGAGCGAGTCTCTTGATCTCGTCGGCCGGCACCGGCTCGGGAATCCTCAGGTGAAGGTCGCCATAAGTGATGGCTGCTGCTTGGCGTGCCATCGCCTCGACCGGGTAGAAGGCCTTTCGGGTGAGCCGGGCCACTGTGAATCCAGCCAGGAGGCTGAGGAGGGGAATACCAAACGCAAGCAGTGGGATGAGGGCGCTCGCAGCTTGGTCGGCCCCCGCCAGAGAGGCAGCCACCAGCACGGTGCCCAGCTGGCCATATCCGGCCGCGCTCACTGCCAGCAGGAAAGGACCATCTTCGTCGTTGCCCCCGCCGCTCTGGTCTTCACCTGCATCGAGCGATCGGAGTCGATACACCGCCACGACGCCGGGGGTCGGAGAAACGTTCGACATCGGAGCCTGACCTTCTATGTCGGCGGTCGAAGAGACCACGTCACCAGCAATCAAGATCTGTGCCGAGATCCCCCGGATCAGCGGGATCGGATCCGGGACCACCCCTGTGGAGATCTCCGCCGACAGATCGGAGGCACGAGCGATGACATCGTCGTTGACAGACCGAATGAGTGTCGATCTGGTGCTCGTGATCAGTAGCGCACCGGCGCCCGCGAGCGAGACCGCCACCACGGCAGTGGCAATGGCTGTCGTCCGGGCGCGGACTCCTAGACGTCTCACCGGTTGGCTCGCAGGCGGTAACCGACACCACGAACGGTTTCAATGGAAGAGCGTCCGAAGGGGTGGTCGATCTTCTTGCGCAGGTATCCGATGTACACCTCGACCACGTTCGGGTCGCCGTCGAAGCCCCAGTCCCAGACCGCGTTCAGGATGTCGGCTTTGGACATGGTCACTTCGGCGTGGCGCATGAGAAAGTCGAGCAACGAGAACTCCCGGGCTGTGAGCCTGATCTCAGAGTTGCCGCGCATGGCCGTGTGTGCGGCAGGGTCGAGGACGAGATCGCCGACCTCGAGAACGGTCGGACGTTCCGGCGCTCCCCGCCGTGCCAGAGCCCGGATGCGAGCGGTGAGGACGACGAATGAAAAGGGCTTCGTGAGGTAGTCGTCGGCGCCGGTGTCGAGGGCCTCGGCGATGTCGTACTCGCCGTCCTTGGCGGTGAGCATGAGAATCGGGGTCCAATTGGACTCTGATCTGAGGTCGGCGCACACCTGGAACCCGTTCCTCTTGGGCAACATGATGTCGAGAACGATCACGTCGTAGGGTTGGTTGCGGGCGAGCCAAAGGCCTTCTACGCCGTCTCCGGCGACATCGACCGCGTGGCCGTCTGCTTCGAGGCCGCGCTTCACGTAGGCGGCGAGTTTCAATTCGTCTTCGACGACGAGCAGACGCATCAGTCAGCGATCCCCGAGATTTCGGCTGGTCGGACTCTACGACGAGAAAGCTGAGAAAAAGCTGAGAAAGCTCCTCCCTCCGGGAAGAGTCAGTCGCTGTCCTCTCTTCGGGACGGTCAGGCCCAGCCGTAGGGAGTTTGGGAGCGGTAGGCGCGGATCGTGAACGCCGCGATCACGGCCACCAGAATCAGGTTCAGACTCCATGGGAAAGCTACCCAGGCCTGCACGCCCAACAACACCTCGGAAAGCACCACGAACAGGCAAATGGATGCCAGGCGCTTCCGTTGCCCGCGCAGTGCTGTCAACTCGGCCGCAACCCCCTCGGGGAGTCCTGCCTCGGTTCGGCGCGCGAACAGTCCATCGATACGGGGTTGCAAACGGGTGTGCACGTATCCGAGCAACGATCCGATCCCGACCAGGCCGATCAGCTTGAGCGTCACCGCCGGGTTGTTCCACAGCACCGCCCAGCCACCGCCGACGTCGAGGACCAGACCGATCCCCGTCACGAGAGCGGTGGCCTGGAACACGAAGCAAGGGATGGTTCGGTTCTTGATGATGTTCTCCATGTAGTCATCAACACGATCGCCGAGCGGCGGTCCCAACCGCACCCTCTGATTTACAACGACCAGGGCATAGAACGGCCAGGCCATGAGGACTGCCGTGGTGATGTGCGTCACCTTGAGAACTGCCGTGAGAGCGTCCACTCCACCCTCCTTTCCCGCCACCAGCGCCGGGGCGGCCCCAGCAGGGCAGCACATCAAAGGTACACCAGCAACATCAACCGCGACGCTGCAACCGTGCCGGACCTTCTCCGTCAGTCGAGGGTCTCTCTCATCAAAGACTCGCCCTCACGCAACACCTTTTGGTACAGCGTCGCCTGCCTCGAAACGTGCATGCCTGCTTTCTCGTACAGGGCGGTGGCGCCGGTGAGACTGGTGGCGTCGACGCCCAGACCCATCCGCGTGTGCCCTCGTTCGGCGAATACGCCGAACGAGTAGACGAGCATTGCCAGGGCCAGGCCCTGACGCCGCCACGGTCGGCGAATCCCCAGGTTGTCGCACCAGGCGAATCGCGGGTCACCTTCGTGTGAGGACATGCACAGATTCATCCCGGCGATCTCGTCGCCATCCACGGCCACCCACCACACGCTCGGATCAAATCCCGACATGTTCATCCGGTGCTGGAAGCGGGCGAACCCCTCGTCGAAAGGTCGGTCGACATGGCCGTAGTGGTCCTCGAAGGCTTCTAGCACCGCCGTATAGAGGGCCCGTTCTTCGCCGTCTCGAATCGGACGCATCACCAGGCCGGCCGGAAACAGCGGCGCCTGGACCGGGGAGGTCAGGTCGATTTCCATGTCGAAAAAGCTGCGCCGCGGCGACATGTCGAGACTCTCCATGAGCTCCGCCCCCGCGGTGTCCTCAGACTCGACGCCGGCCTGGACAACGACCTGGGCGCCTTCCGGCGCCTTCGATCCTGCGGCAGCGACGGTCCCGTGAGCCCAATTCAGGAGATGTGAACCGACGCCGTGGCCGCGGTGGAGGGGATGGACCGCCCCGAAGCAGTATCC
>JBFJTO010000193.1:0-3550 GCA_041625295.1 Acidimicrobiia bacterium
CTCCTCGGCCCAGGCGGGACAGATTTCCTGAAATGAGCACCAGCCGCACAGCTTGCCTCGCCGCGGTGGAAAGCGGTCCCCGGCGATCGCCACGTCTATGGCCTCCCAGAGAGCGTTCAGTTGCCGCTCCATGGCATCGAGCTGGGCGTCGTCCACGGAGAGCGAGTACATCGTGGGGCCGTTCAGATACAGAAGCCTGAGTTGACTCGGCGTCTCACCGGTTCGCTTTCTTATCAGCAAGGCGTAGATCTTGAGTGCAAAGAACGCCCCGTTGGCATAACGCTCCGGAGGGGCTTTACCGGTCTTGTAGTCGACGATGACCAATGAGCCATCGGACTCGCGGTCGATGCGATCGAGGATGCCCCGGATCTTGATGTCACCGAGTTCCTCGGTCATGTCGAGCTCGCGGTCGATCGGTGTGACCCGGGCGGGATCTTCGATCGAGAAATAATTGGCCAGAAGGGCCATGCTCTCCATGCCCCATTGGCGCTCGTCGTCGACTGTGGAGAACAAGTCCGCATACTCCTCCTCGCCGCGCATCTCCGACCAGGACTCCCGGAACAGGTCGTATAGGCGCTGCGGGAGTCTCTGCGGCGCCGGAAGGTCGTAGAGCCTTTGAAGAGCGAGATGAGCGGTTGTGCCCCGCGCCTGATAAACCGTGGTGGGTTCCGGTAGACGGTCGATGGCGCGATATTTGAACAGCTGGGGACAGGTCTTGAAGTCTCCCGCCCGGCTCGGTGATAGTGATTCGAGAGCCACGAGGGCACTATACGGGGCCTTAATGACACGATTGGGATTCGCCCGCGAAAAGCATGCCAGAGTCGCGAAAACTTGGAAGCCCCCCGGCTTGACGGGACGTACGGGGCCCCTTACATTGGCTCTTGCCGGATTGGAGGCGACTCCAGACCGGAATCGGAGAGACCGAGAGGACTCTTCGGAAGCCGGAAGAGGACCGGACCCCCGGGTTCGGAGTTCGACCGGCCGGGAGCCCCGAGAGGGTGAGGCGAAAGCCGAAGTTTCTCGGGGCTTTTCTCGTGCCATGACCTGGATGCCTGGGCGCCACCTTCTGCGCCGCGTGTGTCTGGGCGAGTGCCTCCAAAGCCGCGAAATCCTGTCACATGGTCGCGAAAACCGCCCTCCAGTTTCGGGCACTCCGTGTGGTCGGTGGTCTATCGTGCCGGTGTCACCGAAAGGGGAAACCCGATCGGAGACCAAGTCGGAGGAAGCCGGAAACGGCATCTCTTCCGGCCCTCTGCAGGCCCCGAAAGGGGTCGGGTCGAAAGGCCCGGTGCAGACGGACTCTCGGGTCCGGCCTCATCAGCGGAGGAAACCGATCGGAAGCCGGAAACGGTCAGGATCGGAGTGGCTCGGAGACGAGTCACAGCCTCGAAAGAGGCAGGTGGGTCTGACTCGACGTCGAAAGGCGAAGGGGAGACGCACCAGCGGCCCTCGGGTCGCACCGGCGGCGAGCCACCTCAAAAGGGCAAGTCGTCAGACACCTTCGGGTGTCATCCTCCGGCGAGGATCTGGCCTTCGGGTCAGGTCAGCGCAGGGGTCCGAGAACCCCGAGAGGGCGGAAGCTCCGGCTGAAGCTCCCTCGGGGTTTCTCGCGTTCGAATCGGCACGCTTCTGGAACCCGTGGGTACGCTCCGGATCGTGAAGTATCCAAAACGCCTTCTCAGTAGTGGCGAAGAGGTCATCAAACAGTTCCGTGCCCATTGGCAGGTGCTGATCGCTCCCTTCGCAATCACGCTTGTCTTTGTTGCCGCGGTGGTGATCGCGTTCCTGCAGTTGGACACGAATGCCGCCTGGATCGTCACCGCGGGTGGGTTTCTGGTCTGGCTGATACTCGTTCTCAAGAGGCTGCTGACCTGGCTGACCACCCAATTCGTGATCACCAACGAGCGAGTGATATTTCGGGCCGGCATTCTGTCACGTCGTGGCAAGGAGATCCCACTCGAAGTGATCAACGACGTCGCCTTTGCGCAGTCGATCTTCGAGAGGATCATCCGCTCTGGAGACCTTCTCATCGAGTCGGCCGGGGAGATGGGTCAGAGTCGATACACCGACATTCCCGACCCTGAAGCCATGCAGTCTCTCATCTACACGCTTCGTGAGGCGCGGACGATCGCTCTTCGCGGCGGGGGTGGCCATACGGTTGCGGCAGAGATCGAAGCGCTCTCCCAGTTGCGCGATCGGGGGATCATCACCGACGAACAGTTCGAGGACCGCAAGAAGAGACTTCTCGGCTAGACCGCGAAAAACCAGCTTCTCGGCTCCGGTCTCGTATCATCGCGCCCGGAGGTGAAAGTTGTACGAGTGCATAGTCACCGTTGATCGCATCGAGAACTCTTCGTCAACGATCCATCAAGAGACGATCGGCGAGTTTGCCGATGAGCGGACCGCGGTGTCGGCCGCCCGTCACGATCGCGCGTCGTTCATCGACTCCGGATGCTCCGACTACGCCTGGTGGGTGGTGCGTCGCAGAGGCGAACAACTCGCCAAATGGATCGCCGACTCTCGTAGCGAACGAGAGTTCGTTCTCGACCTCCGCAGCGGACAACTGGTTGAGGCCTGAGCCGGCTGCAGGCGTGTAGCCTCTGGCCGTGCCATTGACGATCGCCGCCGTAGCCGTCGCCTCCATTCACCGCTCCAGCGCCTGGTGGGTGGTGGGTTTCCTGGGAGCCGTGGCGCTGATCGGCTACTACTTCGCTTTCACCAAGCGCACTCCGGCTGCCTGGTTCTGGTGGTTGACCGGGCTTGCCGTTGTCGGACTGCTGGGCCAGATCGCACTGGGGCTTTGGCAGTATTCGGTGGATGGGATCGATCCCGGCAACCAGCACGTCTTCTACGGAGTGGTGATTGCGTTCACGTTGGCGTTTGCATACATCTATCGCGGTGAGCTCGCCAAGAGACCAGCCCTGTACTACGGAACCCTCCTCTTGTTCTTGATGGGACTTGGGATTCGGGCGATCGCCACTTTTGGTCACAGTTTCGGAAGCTGAGGAGAATCCCGATGTTGCTGGAAGGTAAGAAACTGGTCATCACCGGTGTGCTGACCGACGGATCGATCGCGTGGCATGCAGCCAGAATCGCTCAGGAGGAAGGTGCCGAGATCGTCTGCACCGGGTTTGGGCGGGGCATGCGTCTCACGGAGCGGGCCACTCAGCGGCTTCCCGAGCCGTGCGAGACCTTCGAACTGGACATCAACGACCCGTCTCACATGGATGCGTTCGCCGATGTTCTTCGCGACAAGTGGGGATACGTGGATGGGGCGCTGCATGCCATCGCCTATGCCCCTACGGATGCTCTGGGAGGGAATTTCCTGGACACGCCGCCCGAGAGCGCCCAGATCGCCTTCATGACCTCGGCGTTCTCCTACAAGACACTCGCCGCCGGTCTGTTGCCCCTGTTGGATGCGGCAGGAGGAGGTTCTCTGGTGACTCTCGACTTCGACAACACCCAGGCATGGCCCGCATATGACTGGATGGGTGTCGCCAAGTCGGCGCTCGAGTCGGTGACCCGCTACCTGGCCAGGGATCTCGGACCC
>JBFJTO010000194.1:0-3540 GCA_041625295.1 Acidimicrobiia bacterium
GCCGGAGAACTGGCCGACCGGAGTCGGACCGCGCTCGCTCCTTGGGTAGCCCATGGACGTGAAGTCGAAATCCACACCTATCACGGGTATGCCTCCCAGTTGTTGCACGAATTCGGAGCGCTGGTCGGTGTCGAGAGATCCACATCGCTCATGACCCCGACCCTGAGCCGCCAGCTTTTGGGATCTCTCATGGTTCAGACCGACCTACTCCACTTCGATCCGACGGTGAGGAACTCGGTCGAGAAACTCAGAGCCCTGGGTTCCGCGGTGGCCGACAATCTCCTGGTGCCCCAACAGGTGATCGATCGCGCCGGGGGCGACGCCCCCTGGCCCGAGCGCGTCGAGATGCTGGAGATTCTCGAGCGGTACGCGCAGGAGAAGCGCCGCCTCGGGGTTGTCGACTTCGCCGATCTGATCAGCGCCGCCCACCGGCTGGTCACCCAGCATCCCGATATCGCCGAGTCGATCAGAGCAAGAACGCGTGCCGTGTTGCTCGATGAGTACCAGGACACGAATCCCGCACAGCGCGAGCTGCTCCGGGTTCTCTTCGGCGGACGGACACCCGTGCTTTCAGTAGGTGACGAGGACCAGACGATCTACGAGTGGCGAGGCGCCTCACTGGAGAACTTTCGCGCCTTCCCGGATCACTTCGCCATCGATGGACACACCGCCAGGACACTGCACCTCACCGAGAACCGGCGCTCTGGTGAGGCCATCCTCTCGGTGGCCAACAGAGTCCGCGCCGAGATCGACGTTGCCCCTCGGGAAGCCCTGGTGCCGATCCCCGGCGCCCTGAAGGCCAAGGTGACTGCCTCGTGGTACGCGAGCGCGGTTGCAGAGGCCGACGGCATCGGGGAGCACATCATTCGGCTGCACGAAGACGGACATCGCTGGCGCGACATCGGAGTGCTGTTTCGCAAGAACAAAGACATGAAGCTCGTGCACGACGCTCTGGCCCGACAGGGGATCCCCTACGAGATCGCCAACGTCGGCGGTCTGCTCACTGTCCCCGAAGTCGCAGACCTCCACGCATGGTTGAGCATCCTTGCCGAACCGGAAGACGGGGCGGCCTTTGCCCGAATAGCCCTCGGATCTCGTTTTCGGCTCGGCCTCGGCGATCTCTACCAACTGGCCCAATGGATCCGGGTGAAGAGACGAGCCGAACCAGACGACGAGGTGCCCGGATACACGATGCTCGAGGCGGTGGATGCACTCGAGCAGATTTCCGCCCTCCGTACGCAAGCCTGTGAGGCCCTGGCCCAATTCCGTCAGGAGTACCGGGATCTGCTCATGGCGGCACAGGGTCAATCCCTCGTCGAGCTCACCCGCACCGTCCTCGATCGCACCGGCGCCTGGAGCGACATCGCGGCCATGGAGCCCGCGGCGGGATTGTCTGCTCGTCTCAACCTCTACCGATTCCTCGACCTCACCGAGCACTGGGCACCCCTGGAGGGCCGGGCATCGCTCGACTCATTCCTCACATACCTGAGAGAACTAGAGGATGACACCACCGAGGAGCTCGATGCCGCCCGCCTCTCTGAGGAGGATGCGGTGACTCTCGTCACGGTCCACAGGGCCAAGGGTCTGGAATGGCCGATCGTGTTCTTGCCCTGCCTCCACCACAACAACTTTCCCAGCACCGGACGCCACGACAACCCCATGGCGTATGCCCAATACCTACCGTTCGATCTGCGCATCGACCGCGCCGCCGCGCCGGCTATCGAACCGGGCTGGAGCGACTCGAAGACTCGCAAAGCCCTGGCCGCACACAACCAGCGCCAGGAGTGGCGAATCGCCTACGTGGCGGTAACGCGCGCCATGCATGAGCTACACGTGAGCGGCTCATTCTGGAACGGAGCGCCGATTCCCAATCGCAAACCTTCATCACCAAGCCGGCTGTTCGAACTCGTATCGGAGGGCGCATCAGACCGGTCCCTCCTAGACGAGCCGCCACCACGCCCGGACGTTCTCGGATCTGCGGTCGATGCAGCCCCGGCACCCGACCCACTGTTCCAGGGCTCATGGCCTTCTGCTCTCAGGTCCGCCCTGGCCGATCCCGGGTGGCCCGCGGCCGAAGCGACCAAACTCGGGCTCAGAGAGACATACGATCGGGGCGTGGCCAGCATCCAAAACAGCCTGTTCGAACTTCCCGAACCGCTCACCAGACCGGTCGAGGACTCCATCTCCGTGTCGACCACCGGACTGGTCACATATGCGACTTGTCCCAAGCGTTACTACTGGGCCGAGGTCGACCGCCTGCCTCGAAGGATCTCCCGGGCTGCACTCAGGGGCGTCAACGTGCACCGCCAGATCGAACTCCACAACCTCGGCGTGATGCCGCTCGACGAGGTCCTCGACTACGACCTGGGCACCGATGAGGAAGCACCGCGGGGTTCGAATCCGTTCGATGCTTACCTGCGGTCGCGGTTCTCGGCGGCGAAACCGCTTCTCGTGGAAACACCTTTCGAGTTGAAGACCGAGGGAGCGTGGATCCGTGGCCGGATCGATGCCGTTTACGAGGCCGATGGGAACTGGGAAGTCGTCGACTTCAAGTCGGGGCGTTACACCGACGACCCGAACCGACTGGTCCAGCTTCAGGTTTATGCAATGGCAGCCCGCGACGTGTCCTTCGGCGTCCAACCACCCGCCGCCATCACCGTGACCTTTGCGTTCTTCGGTGACGGGCCCCAGGAACTCAGCCACGTCGCCGATCAGACGTGGATCGAGACCGCTCGCATCAGGGTCGGGGAACTCATCGAGGGTATCGCCGGCGCGTGCTGGGATGTCCGACCATCGGATTCCTGTAGAAGCTGCGACTTCCTCCGGCACTGTCCCGAGGGAAGGGAATACGGAGGGTGATCCTCTCCCTGCTCGGCGGTCTCCTGGCCGGTTCGATCCCGACGGCCGACTGGCTGGCGGGACGCCGAGGGGTCGACCTCCGCCGCGGTGGCAGCGGAAACCCGGGCGCCAACAACGCCATGAGACTGGGCGGTTGGAAACTGGCCGCGCTCATTCTCGGCACCGAAATGGTCAAAAGCGCTGCCGTCGTCCTGGCTGCCCAAACAGTCTCGGACTCCTGGGCGGTGGCCGCCGGAGTAGGTGCGGTCGCCGGAAACATCTACAACCCATGGCATCGGTTTCGCGGTGGACAGGGCCTGGGCTCCATGGCCGGTGTCCTCGCCGCGGCATGGCCGGCCGGACTCGCGACCGGATTGGTCGTGATCGGGGTGATGGCGATACTTTTCAAGTCGAGCCGTCCCGCCACAATCATCGCCATGTCGGGACTGGTCCTGGCCGCTACCCAAGCCGGGTCACTCTGGATGCCCTGGGGTGTGGAGACATTGTGGCTACCTCTGTCGGGCTGGATGTTCATGCTCGTGGTTCCCAAACAGGTCCTGTTGATCAGACGAGCCGGCCGTACCGGGTCTCCAGGATGACCGTCACCGGACCGTCGTTTACGAGCCGTACCTTCATGGCGGCGCCAAAACGCCCCGACTCGACCTCGATGCATCTCGATCGGAGACCATCAGCGAATTTGTA
>JBFJTO010000195.1:0-3518 GCA_041625295.1 Acidimicrobiia bacterium
CCGGCCTCCATGTCATCGATGGAGCGGCGGTACCCGCCAACCTCGGAGTGAACCCGGCGCTCTCGATCACCGCCCTCGCAGAGCGCGCCATCGCTCTGTGGCCCAACCGTGGGGAGGAAGATCCCCGGCCAGCTCCCGGCCACGATTATGTGCGCCTCCAGGCTGTGCCGCCGCGCCACCCAACGGTTCCGAGCGACGCGCCAGCAGCCCTAAGAGTCTGATCCAGCCGCCGCTTCGACAATGTCTTCGTCGGCAATAGCGTCGGGGATCTCGGCTTCGAGGCGCCGAATCGAAGGAACGGACCACCCCACCAAAGGCAGCACCATGACGACGAGCCCGGCCAGCGTGATCATCAGGCCGCTCCCCCGTCCCGGTCCGGTTCCGAAGATCGGCCCCAGTGAGCCCGCCAGGGCTCCGTCAGCGGCTAGCAACGGCTCGAAGATCCGGTCGGCGAGTGGCCCGGCGCTGAGGAAGCCAATCGGGGTGGCAATCTGGGCAACCATTCGTCTGGTGGAGAACACCCTGCCCTGGATGGCGAGATCCACCTTGGTCTGCCAGAGAGCCTGACTCGTTCCATTGACGATGGGCACGGTCACCATGAGGAGCACGGCGCCGCCGCCGGCCACCCAGAGAGACGGCCGGAGACCTGCAACGGCAAGACCAAGGCCACCCACGACCATGAGCGAGAAGATCCCGGCCACCCGCTTCTTGGGTCCGCCCCAGGCACTCATGATCACCGAACCAACGATCATCGCACCCCCGATCACCGACATCAGTCCGCCCAGAGCCGCCTCGTTGGTGAAGGCCAGGAAGACGGGCACCCAGAGGACGTTGGACAGCGTCAGCACCATGTTCAGCCCCGCATAGATCCACAGCAATCCCAGCAATCCCCGTCGATCGCGCAAGTAGCGGAACCCGGCCCCAGCCTCGCTCCAGGCCGAAGAACGATCAGCTTTCTCCGGAGCGATGTCGGGGAAAGCGACCACCGACAGAGTTGCCACGGCCACGAGGAATGTCGCCATGTCCACGATGAACACGGAACCCAGACCGGAAAGAAGAAGCAGCGCTCCGGCGATTGCCGGTGCGATGAGCGTCCCCACGGCGGGCGCCATCTCGACCAGGCCGTTCGCCCTGCCCAGCTGGGCCTTGGGCACAAGCGTGGGCAATGCGGCCCGATAAGCGGGCTCCTGGAAGGCGGATGCCGCCGAAGAGAACGCCACGGCAAAGATGATCTGCCAGAACTCGAGAGACCCCAGGAAGAACAGAAGCCCCATCGACAGCGTCGCCACCGCCGCCGCCGAATCTGAGATCAGCATCACCAGGCGACGATCGGTGCGATCGACCACAACTCCCGCATACGGAGCCAGGACCACCGCAGGCAGACTCACCGACAACATCACAACGGCAAGCCGGGTCACAGATCCAGTTGTCTGAAAGACGTGGATCACCAGGGCGAAACCGGTCATGGCGCTGCCGACCTGGGATACCAGTTGGCCGAGCCATACGGTCAGGAAGGTGCGTGAACCAGTTCTGGCTCCGATCATTCGCCACTGATCGAGTCAACGATTCCGACAATGACGGCCCTTATCGGAGCAGGATCCATACCGACGATCTGGCGGGCCCCGGTTCCCTCGTCCAACACCAAGACAGTCTCCCCGTCTCCGGCGCCGACACCGTCGACTGCTATCACGTAGCCACCGGTCGGATCACCAGAAAAACCCAAGAGGTCGCATATGAGAAGGCGCCGGTGGTCGAAAACCGGAGAGTTGATGGTGGAGACGACCGTGCCCCAAACCCTGGCGAGCTTCATGAGCGGCTCGGCTCGACCATGTCGGCGATCCCCACGATGGCGTGGTCGACGGGAACGAATGTCACCGGCAGCGCCTGTGCAGCTTCCCGTGAAGAGACGAAATACACGGTTTCACCCGGTCCGGACATGTGAACCGCATCGGCAGCCACGAGCGCACGGCCCTGGGGCACTCCCAGTTTGGTGAGCGGCTGAACGATCAACAGCGGTATGCCCTCGAGGCCCGGGTACTTCTCTGCCGCAACCACGGTCCCGATGACACGTCCGAGTTGCATCGCCTATTCCTCGATCCGGTCGCGATAGCGGGCTGAGGCTGCCAGGTTCTGCTCCATCTCCAGATGCAGCGAAGCGATCACCTCGGCGGCCACGAGCTTGGCAGCTTCGATACGCGCTACTCCCAGTTCGACCGCGATCTCGACCTCGGAAACAGGACCGCTGAAGAGCAGGTACCCCTTCCCGCCCAGCCCATCTGCAAGCCGGATCTCCCTCAAAGCGACATTCGCTCCCTTGACGCCGGCATCGGCGGCCTCGACGATCGACGCCGCGGTCGTGGTTTCGATGACTCCCAGGGCCTCCCCGGACGGTCCCCGGCGTGTCCCGTGCAGCGATGCCACGACGTTCTCGTGGGCAATTGGCAGAAAAATCTCGTCGATGATCCATCCGCCACCGCTCTCATGAGCGGCAGTCAGCGCTTCTTCCACCTCGCCGACCGGACCGGCGATGACGATCAGGAAGTTGCCCGGATGGATAGTGCCCGCGTAGATGACATCGAGCGGCGCCCGCTTGACCATGGCGTCGCCCACCGAGATGCCGGCGGCGATGCTGGAGAGTTCGACAACTGCGAGGGCGGGGTTCATCACACCACCCTGAGGGATCCGACAACCGTGACCCGCCGCTCACGCGAGAAGGTGCGCGGCCGCGTCAGGCCATCGCCGGTGGGGCTTGCGATCGAGAATGAACAAAACCCTTCACCCCTGTGACCAAGTCCCGAGTAGTTGGAACCGTTGGCGACGAAGATCGAGCAGTTGAGGGCCCTCGCCATGTGCGTGATCGTGTCGACGTTCGTGGAATGGATGGAGGCGGTGTGGCGAAAACCGTGCTCGCTTCGCACCGCGAGATCAATGGCAGCTTCCACATTGGGTACCCGCACGATCGGAAACACGGGCATCATCTGCTCGGTCCACACCAGGGCGTGCTCCTTGGGCACCTCCGCGACCACCAGCCGGACGTCTCGGTCGACGCTAACTCCGATCTCAGAGAGAATCTTGGCGGCATCCTGGCCGATCCACTTCGGGTTGATGACCCCCGGCTTTGACGGCTCTCCCAACTCTTTGAAGATGACCCGTTCGAGCCGTGCCAACTCGTGACCTTTCAGCACGTAGGCTCCGCTCTCTCCCATCGCCCTCACGAGTCGGTCCCCCACGGTGTCCACGACGATTCCCGTCTTTTCGTCGGTACAGATCAGGTTGTTGTCGAACGAGGCGCCGTTGACGATGTCGCGGGCAGCCCGCTCCACGTCGGCGGTGGCGTCCACGACCGCAGGTGGGTTTCCCGGACCTGCGCAAATAGCCCGCTTGTCGGTGGACAGCGCTTCGCGAACGACGCCGGGACCGCCGGTCACCAACAGCACCCGCACACCGCGATGGTGCATCAGCGCCTTGGCACTGTCGATGGTCGGCTCCGGGATGGCGGTGACCAGATCGGGCGGACC
>JBFJTO010000196.1:0-3511 GCA_041625295.1 Acidimicrobiia bacterium
AATCCGCGCGGATTCCCGGTGATCTGGGCGATCATCGGGGCGGCCCTGTTCGTGGCCCTGTTGAATCTGATTTCGCGCCGCTGAAATCAGCCGACGGCGCCGGCCTCGACCATGTTGAGTTCGATGAGTCGGTTCATCTCGACGGCGTACTCCATGGGGAGTTCTTTGACGATCGGCTCGATGAACCCGGCCACGATCATCGAAGTGGCCTGATCCTCGGTCAAGCCTCGGCTCATCAAATAGAAGATCTGCTCGTCACCCACCTTTGACACGGTGGCCTCGTGACCGATCTCGGCGTCGTTCTCCTCGATCTCCATGTACGGATAAGTGTCCGAACGGCTGTTCTCGTCGAGGATCAAGGCGTCACAGCGCACGAAACTCTTGGCATTCTCGGCACCGGGCTCAACCCTGACCAGACCCCGGTAGCCGGCCCTTCCGCCGCCCTTGGAGATCGACTTGGACACGATCGTCGAGGTCGTGTTGGGAGCGACGTGAACCATCTTTGCGCCGGCGTCCTGATGCTGGCCTTCGCCCGCAAAGGCGATCGAGAGAACTTCGCCGTGGGCGCCCGGTTCCATCAGCCAGACCGCCGGATATTTCATGGTCAACTTGGATCCGAGATTGCCATCGATCCACTCCATGGTGGCGTCGGCGTAGGCGGCGGCGCGCTTGGTGACCAGGTTGTAGACGTTGTTCGACCAGTTCTGGATCGTCGAGTAACGGCAGCGGCCACCCCGCTTCACGATGATCTCGACGACGGCCGAGTGGAGCGAATCGGACGAGTAGACCGGGGCGGAACAACCCTCGACGTAATGACAGAAAGCCCCTTCGTCCACGATGATCAGAGTGCGCTCGAATTGGCCCATGTTCTCTGCGTTGATACGGAAGTAGGCCTGCAGCGGCTGGTCCACGTGAACACCCGGGGGAACGTAGATGAAGGACCCTCCCGACCAGACGGCCGAGTTCAGCGCGGCGAACTTGTTGTCGTTGGGAGGGATGATGGTTCCGAAATACGACTGAACGATCTCGGGGTATTCGCGAACTGCGGTATCCATGTCCGTGAACAGGACTCCGAGCGAGGCGAGGTCCTCACGGTTGCGGTGGTATACCACCTCGGACTCATACTGGGCGGTGACGCCGGCGAGGAACTTGCGCTCGGCTTCGGGAATGCCCAGTTTCTCGTAGGTCTTCTTGATCTCATCTGGCACCATGTCCCACGACTTGGCCTGGCCCTCGGTGGGCTTGATGTAGTAGTAGATGTCGTCGAAATCGATCTCGTCGAGGGAGCCGCCGCCCCCCCACTTGGGCATCGGTTTGGCCAGGAACCGTTTGTACGCCCTGAGCCGAAAGTCGAGCATCCAGGCGGGTTCCTTCTTCATCCGGGACATCTCCGTGATCATCTCCTCGGAGAGACCCTTCTGAGGTTTGAAGACGTAGTCCGCCTCCGAGTCCGACCAGCCGAGCTTGTAAGCGCCCAGATCGATATCAACCGTCGCCACCTAAACCGCCTTTTCGATTTCCACTACCGCCATAGTGTAAAGGGTGAGACGCCTAAAACGGAAGTGGAGACTCTCAAGGCGCTGACGACCGTATCGACTCGACCTCAGCAGGCTCTGTGGGGCGCGTGGTCCGCAGCACCCAAAACCGGACCAGCGAGCGATCCCAGTCCTCGAGAACATCGCCGGCCACCGGCGACCCGGTCTCAGAGAGATGGGCCCCGATCAACTCCCGAAGCGCTTCGCCCTCGGTGCCGAGCAGGCGCCGCATCGGCGGCGACGTGGTTGCCAGGACCCTCGGCAAAACACGATCGGGATCCCAAACGTAGGCGACCCCACCCGTCATTCCGGCACCGAAGTTGCGGCCAACGGGGCCAAGAACCACCACCTCTCCCCCGGTCATGTACTCGCAGCCATGGTCGGAACATCCCTCAACGACCGCAACGGCACCGGAGTTGCGTACGGCAAAGCGCTGGCCCACGGTCCCGGCCAGGAAGACCTTCCCCCCGGTGGCCCCGTACAACACCGCGTTGCCGGCGGCATGGGGAACCCATTCGGTGCGGCGGGGTGCCACCACGACCAGGCCGCCGCCCATACCCTTTCCCACGTAGTCGTTGGCGGTACCCCGCAGGCGAATCGAGATACCATCCGTCAGCCAGGCACCCAGACTCTGGCCCGCGGTCCCCGACAGCCTCAGGTCGATGGTGCCCTCGGGGAGCCGATGGTCGCCGTGACGCCTCGAGATCTCGCCGGCGATCCGGGCCCCGATCGTCCTGTCCTCGTTCGAGACCGGGTAGGAAATCCGGACGGCCCGAGGCGGATCCTCGAGCGCAGGCGCCGCCTCGGCGACGATTCGCTCCGAAAGTGTCGAGAGTCCAAAACGGCGAAACCCGGGGTGCCGGCTCCTGCCCTCGGCGCGGACCAGCAGGGTCCCCAGGCGGGCGCCGACAGGGTGATCGGCCACTTCGAGCAGATCGGCTCTGCCGACGATCTCCCCAAGCGTGTGCGCCCCCAAGGCGGCCAGATGCCTGCGCACTTCCTCGGCGAGCATCGTGAACATCGCAGTTACCTGTTCAGACGCACCCGTGAATTTGGCGCGGAGATCGAGCTGTTGGGTTGTGATGCCGACGGGACACGTGTTCAGGTGACAGTGCCTGACCATCTTGCATCCCAACGCCAGCAACGGAAGGGTTCCGAACCCGAAACGCTCCGCACCGAGCATTGCGGCGATGACCACATCGCGGCCGGTCCGTAGACCGCCATCGGTTTCGAGAGCCACAACGGATCGGAGACCGTTGGCGACCAGCGTCTGGTGTGCTTCGGCAAGCCCGACCTCCCATGGAGACCCGGCGTGCTTGATCGACTCGAGCGAGGAAGCGCCGGTGCCCCCATCGCCACCCGAGATCAGGATCGCATCCGCTCTCGCCTTGGCCACACCGACGGCAACCGTGCCCACACCGGGTGTGGACACCAGCTTCACCGACACCCGCGCAACCGGGTTGAACGCCTTCAAGTCGTATACGAGTTGGGCGAGATCCTCGATCGAATAGATGTCGTGGTGGGGCGGGGGCGAGATCAGGCTCACACCTGGCTCGGTGTGGCGCAATCTGGCGATCTCGTCGGTGACTTTGTGGCCCGGCAACTGGCCGCCTTCGCCGGGTTTGGATCCCTGGGCCATCTTTATCTGGAACTCTTCGGCCGAAGCGAGGTATCCGGGAGTCACGCCAAAGCGTCCACTGGCTACCTGTTTGATCGAAGAGTTGCGCGGGGATCCGTAGCGTTCGGGGGCTTCGCCCCCTTCGCCCGAATTCGACATGGCTCCCATCTCGTTCATCGCTTCGGCCAATGCCTCGTGGGTCTCCCTCGACAGCGATCCGTGGCTCATCGCAGAAGTCACGAAACGACGCACGATTCTCTCCACCGACTCGACGTCGGACAGCGGAACCGGTCTGCGATCGACGAATCTGAACAGATCCCTAAGCACAACCGGTGGGCGATCTTCGATCCTCTCCAGG
>JBFJTO010000197.1:0-3497 GCA_041625295.1 Acidimicrobiia bacterium
ACCTCGAGCTTCCCGAGCACGGCGATGTCGGACTGCAACCAGCGCTCACACTCCTTCTGCTCGGCCGCAGTCGGCCTGTTGGCAGGTGGAACGCATCTGACGGCGGCGGTGATGAAACAGTCGCGGAGCTCGAGACCGTCGTCGCGTGACACCGACGCAGACTGGTTGGCAAACCCGGTTCGATGGAGCGCATCGAAGAGCCAGTCCCCCGACCGATCACCCGTGAACATTCTCCCGGTGCGATTGGCGCCGTGGGCACCGGGTGCCAGACCAACGATCAGCAGCCGCGCTTGGGGATCCCCGAAACCGGGTACGGGCTTGCCCCAATAAGCCTCCGATGAGAAGGCAGCCCGCTTCTCGACGGCCACACGCTCGCGCCATTCCACCAGGCGCGGGCAGCGACGGCACTCGATCACATTCACGGGGAGGGACGCAAGGCGCCATCGCTGACCACGCCCCGGAAGTTCCACAACATCCAACCGAGGCCGTGCGACTCGGCGGAATCGATCTGGTCCCTGACCTGATCCGCCGTGTACCCGAAGTCCTGCAGCCAGGGTCGAACGACTGCGCCGGTCTCCAGCCTCCGCATTGCATCTTTCAAAGCCCGATCAACCATCGGCCCGGGGTGGTCGTTCGGTTTGTCGAACCCGTACCACCCGGCGTCGTAGTGGCTGGGATAGAGCATCGGGGACACGACATCGAGTTCGGACGAAACCACTTCCCACTGCTGGCCGATTCCCCCGTCGTCCAGGGCTGTGGTTATGAATCCGAAAATGTCACCGGCCACCGCGCATCCCAGCGGATGAAGAACCGCCCGCGCCTCCCTGAGAAAGCTCTGGATCGCGTCGACCCGGGCAGCCTCATCGGAACCGCCGTCAAAGACGGCGACCCCGCTGAACCCGTCTGGATACCGGACATAGTCGAACTGGATCTCGTCGACACCGAGTCCACACGCTTCACCCGCGAGATCGAGGGCGTACTGGCGGGCATCCACATCGGTCGGGTCGAGGAAATACTGGCCAGCCTTGGAGTAGGGCTTGCCGGTGGCGGAGCTGCGAACGGCCATCTCGGGGGCACGTCGCGCCGCCGTTGGATCCTGAAAGGCCACGATCCGCCCGATCAGATAGATGTCTCGCTCGTGAAGTTGCATCGCCAACGCGGACAGGTCGTACATCGGATCCACCGCCCCGATGGACCTGGCGAAGGGGACTTGACTGTCATAGAGGACCAGTCCATCTTCGGGCTTGAGGTCGAGCATCACCGCGTTGAGTTCGGTGCTGTTTATCCGGTCGATGGTCTCGGCCCAGAGTTGACGGCTTCCCGCAATCTCCCCGGTGACATGGACCGCCTTGGCGACCCTCGGTGCGATGGAGATGGTCAGTTTGCCGGGGCTTCCATCCCAGTCGAAGTCACCACGCGTCCATGCGGGTCGCCACACATCCACGGTCCCGGACTCCGCCTTCCTGACCAGAAACTGGCCCGAGCGATCCGTGACGGCCTCACCGGCTCCAGAACTCACGTAGACGCCCGAAATCGGCCTACCGTCCGGATCGACCACCTGACCGCGCAGATATCTGGCTTCGACTCGAACCCGTAATTCGCCATCGGGCTTGGTCTGGACATCGACCACACGAGGTTCGTAACCCGCCGCTTCCAGAGTCAACTGGTTCAGAGACCGGGTCCAATCGATGGTGGTACGACCGGAGTCATCGCTGGTCGAGAGGACTTTGGAACCATGGAGGACGGACGCTGAGGCAACCGGCGAGCCGGTCTCATCGAGGACCAGGAGAGGCATCTCTCCCCGTCCGGACGCGAACATCCAACCGGCCCATGCCAGCCAGGCGGCAGTGACTGCGAAGAGCAGCCGCAGCTGCTTGGAGCGACCCACAAAGCGGAGTCTACGGGCGACCCGGATCATTGCGGAGAGAGGGAAGGCCCATTGCGGGCAACCAGAGTGGGTGATACCTTGACCCGGCGAGAGGGACGAGTGGCACGCCAATCAAAACGATCTTCGATTCACGACACTGTCGGGCTCTATCTCGATGGCGTGTCCGAACATCTGCTTCTGTCCGCGGAAGACGAGGTCCGGCTTGCCAGGACGATGGATCTTGCCAAGCGGGCCCAGCTCAAGCTTGACACCGGCGACTTCGACGCCGATGAGGTCGAGCGCCTGCGGGCGTACGTTGAGTACGGAGAAGAGGCCAAGATGACCTTCATCCGGGCCAATCTGCGCCTGGTCATCTCCATCGCCAAGCGATACACCGGTCGGGGCCTGGAGCTTCTCGACCTCATACAAGAGGGAAACCTGGGATTGATCCGCGCGGTCGAGAAGTTCGACTGGCGCAAGGGTTTCAAGTTCTCCACCTACGCGACGTGGTGGATCCGCCAGGCAATCACCAGGGGCCTTGGAAACAACGCCCGCACCATCAGACTTCCCGTTCACATGGTGGATGTGGTCCGGACGATTCACGATACCAAAGACGCCCTCTCCGACGAGTTGCGCCGGCCCCCGACGTCCGAAGAGATATCCGAGGCGAGCGGGATGGACGTAGCCAAGGTCGAGGCTGCGTTGACGGCTCCACTGGAGACCGTGTCACTCGACAAACCCGTTGGCGATGACGGAGAAGGGGAACTGCACGAGTTTGTCATCGATCTCCGCGGGGAGGATCCGTTCGTCGAAGCGGTCATGTCGCTGAGAAAACAACAACTCGGCCAGGCGCTGGCGAATCTCGACGAGTCAGAACGGACGATCATCACGTTGCGATTCGGCCTCGACGACGACGATCCTTGGACGCTCTCGGCGGTCGGAAAGCTCCTGGGAATGACCCGGGAGAGAGTCCGGCGCGTCGAAAGCAGGGCCCTCGCTAAGCTGCGACACCCCTCATATGGGATAGATCTAGAGTCTCTTCTCTGAGAAAGGGCTGATAGTGACCGGGATCGATGACGCGACCATTCAGGCAGTGATCCTCGTGGCGATAACGGGCGCTATCTCCGGGTTGATGGGGGGAATGCTCGCCTCCACCCGGTCCTCCTTGTTCGGTTCGACTCTCCTCGGGGCCATCGGGGGAATTGCCGGTGCCGCGATCCTGCGGATCTCCGGGGCACAACCGTTCATCGACGCAGGCCAGGGATTCTCCTACCTTTACGCGGCCATAGGCGGACTCGTCCTCGGGTTCTCGGTGGCGGCCAGCAACCGCTGAGCCCATGGGATTCCTGTTTTCGCTGCTGATCGCGGCCGTTGCCGGATCCCTCGGTGCCCGGTTGGCGGGTCGCACCAAACCCCAGGGCTGTCTGGTCTCGATCGTTCTCGGATTCATCGACTCGCTGCTGGGCGGATGGTTGGCCCGCCAGCTCGACTTGCCGCTGCTTTGGAATCCGCGCGGCTTCCCGGTGATCTGGGCGATCATCGGGGCGGCCCTGTTCGTGGCCCTGCTGAACCTGATTTCGCGCCGCTGAGTTCAGCCGACGGCGCCGGCCTCGACCATGTTGAGTTCGAT
>JBFJTO010000198.1:0-3468 GCA_041625295.1 Acidimicrobiia bacterium
CGTCGGAGTCTCCATCGGACCCGGGTGCTTCCTGCTGCTGCTGTGCGGCCTGCTGATACAGCCTGGTCGCCATCGCCTGGCTCGCTGTGATCAGAGCATCCATCTTGGATCGAATTGCCGCAGTTTCGGCGTTCTCATCTTCGAGAACCGTCTTGAGTTCGGCGGCTGCCGATTCCACCGCCGACTTCTCGTCATCGGTCATCTGCTCGCCCTGTTCGGTGATGAGCTTCTCGGTCTGGTGGACCAACTGGTCTGCCTGGTTCCGGGTCTCGACTTTCTCACGGCGGGCCTTGTCGTCCTCAGCATGGACCTCGGCATCGTGAACCATGCGGTCGATGTCATCGTGGGCGAGGGCAGTTCCGCCGGTGATCGTCATGGCCTGCTCTTTCGAGGTGGCCAGGTCCTTTGCGGACACGTTGACTATGCCGTTGGCGTCGATGTCGAAGGTGACCTCGATCTGAGGAATTCCCATCGGTGCCGGCGGGATGCCCGTGAGGCGGAACTTGCCAAGGCTCTTGTTGTCGTTGGCCATGGCGCGCTCGCCCTGGAGAACGTGGATTTCCACTTCCGGTTGGTTGTGCTCGGCAGTCGTGAAGATCTCCGATCGCCGTGTCGGAATCGTGGTGTTGCGCTCGATCATCCTGGTGGTGACCCCGCCCTTGGTCTCGATGCCAAGAGTCAACGGCGTCACGTCGAGCAGCAGGATGTCCTTGACGTCACCCTTGAGCACACCTGCCTGGATCGCTGCGCCGCCGGCCACGACCTCGTCGGGGTTGACACCCTTGTGAGGGTCTTTGCCGGTGAGGTTCTTGACCATTTCCTGGACTGCAGGCATACGTGTCGATCCACCCACGAGAACGACGTGACTGATGGCCGACTTGTCGATGGCCGCGTCCTTGATCGCCTGGTTGAAGGGGCCTTTGCAACGGTCGAGCAGGTGCTCGGTCAGCTTCTGGAACTCGGATCGGCTCAGCTTCTTCTGAAGATGCAGAGGCCCCTCGGCGGTCGCGGTGATGAAGGGCAGGTTGATCTCGGTCTCTGCCACCGTGGAAAGCTCGATCTTGGCCTTTTCGGCGGCCTCCTTGAGCCGCTGGGTGGCCATACGATCAGCGCTCAGATCGACGCCATTGTCGTTCTTGAACCCGGTCACGAGCCACTTGATGATTTCATCGTCCCAGTCGTCGCCGCCCAGGTGGGTGTCGCCGGACGTGGCCTTGACCTCGAACACGCCGTCGCCGATGTCCAGGATGGACACGTCGAAGGTTCCCCCGCCGAGATCGAAAACCAAGATGGTCTGGTCGCTGGCCTTGTCGAGGCCGTATGCCAGCGAGGCAGCCGTGGGCTCGTTGATGATCCGCAGCACGTTGAGTCCGGCTATTTGTCCGGCCTCCTTGGTGGCCTGACGCTGGGCATCGTTGAAATATGCGGGGACGGTGATGACGGCATCGACGACCTTGTCGCTCAGAAACGCCTCGGCATCCCTCTTCAGCTTCATCAGAATCCGGGCGGAGATCTCTTGGGCGGTGTAGTCCTTGCCCTCGATGGTCTGCTTCCACGCCGTGCCCATGTGGCGTTTGACGGAACGGATGGTGCGATCGGGGTTGGTTATCGCCTGGCGCTTGGCAACTTCGCCGACCAGGGTCTCGCCGTCCTTGAAGGCAACCATCGATGGGGTGGTGCGGTTTCCTTCGGCGTTGGGGATGATCGTGGGTTCGCCGCTCTCCAACACCGCTATCACGCTGTTGGTGGTGCCGAGGTCGATTCCTACTGCGCGTGCCATGGGTTTCTCCGTTTCGATGTCAGGGCAGAGGACTCTGCCAGAATGATCACGTCGAGCATTGTACAATCTGAGTCGAGGATTGTCATATTTTCTATATTCGGCACCCGAGACGCGAAGAAGGGCCCGCCGTTTGACGGGCCCTTCTTGACGCCGGAGCTTGCCTCGGTCGGTTCAACCCACGAATACGATCCGGTGGCCGCTCCAGGGAAGTCGACGGTCTCAAAAGTAGGTCACGGAGCCGGTTCTCGGATAGGGCCGTTATCCCCGACAGCCAAGTGTCGGAAATATGACAATCATCGTGGGAATCATCGCCCAGATGACATTTCCTATCCCGACGAGAGGATTTGGCAATGGATGCTGTTGACTTTGGATTGATGGCCCTTCGGGCCTGGCTGGCAGTCGTGATGGTGGCCCATGGCGTGAACCACGGCCGCAGTCTCGATGGAACCGCGGCGTGGTTCGAATCGAAGGGTTTCAAGCGGTCCCGGACTCTGGCCACGCTCAGCTCGGCCGGGGAAGTCTCAGTGGGCCTGGGTTTGCTGGTCGGGTTTCTCACTCCGTTTGCTGCCGCAGGTCTTCTGGCCGTGGTCACTACCGCGTTTTGGTCGGTGCACCGTTTCTCGGGATTTTTCGTGTTCGCACGGCCGGACGAGGGATACGAGTACGTCGCCACTCTGGCGGTTGCCGCACTCGTCATTGCGGTCGTGGGTCCGGGAAGCATCTCCGTCGACCACTGGTTCGGACTCGAGATAGGACCTTGGTGGGGGGCCCTGATCGCCGGGGGTGGGGTGGCTGCCGCCTTCGCTCAGCTGGCGATCCTGTGGACGAGACCGATCCGAAAGGCGTCCGATGGCTCTTGACCTGACCAGCCTGTCGAGCGAATTCGTACCCACTCGAAACGCCCTCCACCAGCTCGCCTTCTATGTCATCGCCCCCAGCCGGTATCGAGCGACAGGGCGAATGGGATTGACGGCGGTCGGTGCCGGGTTTGGCACGCCCGCGATCGAAGCCAACGAGCAGATCATTGTCGAGGGTGACATCCTCACCCGCAGGCGCGGTTCGCGAAGCGAATCTGTTTCGCTGACGACCCTTGCAGCAGCGGGGGAGTTCCTGGAAACTCCCTACCAGGTCGAATGGTTCGCTGGGTTCCGCGATCCGCTCCCGCCCGCCGATCCGACCGCGCTTCTCGCCGTTGACGAGGAGTCCTCGTTGCAGATCGGGTCCTGGTTTGGATTCGTAACCGACGTTCTCGGGACGACTCGCCAATTCGAAGGTGCCACGGATGTGTCGGAAATCCAACTCTGGCCGGAGCACTTCGATGCCGCCACCGAGATCGGATCTGCGGCGCTGGGCATGAGGGCGAGTTATGGGGGATCTCCGGGGGACGACGACCACGCAGAGCCCTATCTGTATGTCGCCTCTTGGGGCGACATCGACCGGTCGAATCCCTACTGGAACGACCCGCACTTCAACGGGTCCAGCCTTGGTTATAGGGAGTTGTCGGAGTCGGGCGATCCGCGGGGGAAGGCGCTTGAGTTCTTCGCGAACGGATATCGGGCACTGGGGAATGCCCTCTGACGTTGCCGACTCTGGAACCGGAAACGCGACGCCGCGCCTGCGGGGAAGAATCTCGCTTACAGATCCGCGAGCCGCGCCTCGGCAATGGCCACGTACTCGGGTTCGGTCTC
>JBFJTO010000199.1:0-3463 GCA_041625295.1 Acidimicrobiia bacterium
CGAACCGGGCGCACCCATAGGGGGTAGCGACACCTGTGCCAGGGTCTGGGTCACCGCAGACCGTGACGACGAGACCTGCTCGTCGTAGGCGGAGGTTCCTCCCTGGGCCTCGGCCCACAACCACTCGGCAAACGTGGCCATTCCCTCCTTCAACCAGATGTCGTCCCAGTTCTCGAGGCGGACCGAGTTACCGGCCCACATGTGGGCGAGTTCGTGGGCGACCACGGCGATCCCGGTGAAGCGAAAGATGTTCCTGTCGTATGTCGGGTACGGAGTGGTCTCCAGTGCGGCATTGAACTCGCTGGCAGGGTCGAAGACGATCGCGCCCGACCGGTCGTAGGGGAACGGTCCAAACCATTCCGCCAGCGCTTCGATGATGGCTCCCTGAGATGCGAACGAAGCCACTTCGCCAGCGGAGTTCTCGTCATACCAGACGGTTATCGGGATCGGTCCTTCGAAGTCCCGCACTTCGAAGTTGTCGATTGCCAGAGGTATCAGATAGGTGGCGATCGGTTGGTCGAGTTCCCAGCGGAAAGTCGTAGTGCCGGCTGCTGTTTCCGTGGAAACCAATTCTCCGGGGCCGACCACCGTCAAACCTTCTGGCACGGTGACGGTCAAGTGAATCCGGGCGCCGTCGGAGGGGTGGTTGTTGGATGCCAACCACGACCGTGCCCCAAGCGGTTCGCCGAAGAAGATCAAGCCGGGGCCCGACTTGATCCAGGGCGAAGAGAGAGCTCCCGACGAACCTTTGAACGGGTTGCCCTGGTAACCGACCTCCACCGTGAATTTGGATCCCCCCGAAATGGTCGCTGCGGGAATGATGGTGACCTCGTCGGTACCGCTGCAGAAAGTTGCCGGCGTTCCGTCCACGGCGACCGCGTTCACCGTCTTTTCCGAAAGGTCGAGGTTGAAAGTGTCGAGGTCTTCAGTGGCGGTGGCCGTTATCACCTCGGCCACGGTGATCGAAGTCGGCATTCCCGCTTTGGTGGGAATGTCGAAGGTGACGTCCGCGTCGTAGAGATCGACGTCGAATCCGGGATTGCCGGCAAAACCGAAGACCGGGTCGCCGATTCCTACCTGAGTCGCATCACATGCGACCGGCTCGGGAACAGTGGTGGTCGATGCCGTCGTCGGCGCGACCGTGGTGGACGCGGGCGTGGTAGTGGCCGTCGTTGTGGGCGCCGCGGTGTTTCCCCCCGAGCATGCCACCAGCGCGAATGCAAGGACGATCGTCCCCTTCAAATGTCCGCCTCCTGTCGCCAGGCGAGTCAAGCATAGAATCCGGGTCCGGAGGTCGTTATCTCAGCGTTGATTCTGGATGGAAAAGCCGTTGCCGCGCAGGTGAAGGCAGAGGTTGCCGAGCGGGTCAATGCGCTGTCGGCGAAGGGTATCTCGGTGGGTCTGGCCACGGTCCTCGTGGGCGACGACCCGGCCAGCCAGATCTACGTCCGGCACAAGCGCCGCGATGCCGAGCAGGTGGGCATGCACTCACCCCACTTCGATCTTCCTTCCACCGCCACCCAGAGCGAGGTGGTGGAACTCGTGGAGGGACTGAACGCCGACGGAGGCATCGATGGGATCCTCGTCCAGCTGCCGCTGCCGGTAGGTCTGGATTCCGAGGCCGTGACCGAGTCGATCGACCCCGGGAAAGACGTCGACGGCCTCCACCCCCACAACCTGGGTTTGCTGGTCCTCAACCGCACCGGTCTCCGCCCGTGCACCCCGAGCGGCGTGATGCGTCTGCTCGACCATTACGGCATATCCACTTCGGGGAAGCGAGCCGTCGTTGTGGGGAGGTCCTTCCTGGTGGGGCGGCCGCTGTCACTGATGCTGTCGGCGAAGGGCGCCGATGCAACCGTCGCCCTGGCCCACTCCCGCACCGCTGACCTGGCTGCGGTGACCCGTGAGGCCGACATCCTGGTCGCGGCGGTCGGGGTTGGTTCGCTGATAGGGCCCGAATTCGTGAAACCGGGCGCAGTGGTGATCGATGTGGGCATCAACCGCTCCGACGAAGGCCTGGTCGGGGATGTGGATTTCGAGGCGGTCCGCGAGGTGGCTTCGGCGATCACGCCGGTCCCCGGTGGGGTCGGCCCCATGACCCGGGCCATGCTGATGGCCAATACGGCCTGGGCTGCGGAGCGCCGGGCCGGTCTTCGGGCTTCCTGACCTCACTAACCTCACCTTCGCTCTCTTCTCACCTATTTCAAGGAGACCCGACATGGCTTCGCCTATCACCCTGGGGGCTTCCGGCCTCGAAGTTCCCGACGATCCGATCCTCCCCTACATCGAAGGTGACGGGATCGGGCCCGACATCTGGGCGGCCTCGGTGCGGGTTTTCGATGCTGCTGTCGAAAAGGCCTACGGCGGCGCCCGCAAGGTCGGTTGGACGGAGGTGCTGGCCGGCGAGAAGGCCTTCAACGAGACCGGCTCCTGGCTCCCCGATGAGACCATCGGAGCCTTCAATCGCTACTTGGTTGGCATCAAGGGACCGCTGACCACACCGGTCGGCGGTGGCATCCGCAGCCTCAACGTCGCGCTGCGCCATGCCCTGGACCTGTTCGCATGCGTCCGCCCTGTGCGGTGGTTCAACGGGGTGCCCTCGCCGGTGAAGCATCCCGAACTCGTCGACATGGTCATCTTCCGCGAGAACACCGAAGACGTTTATTCGGGCAAGGAGGTGGAGGAGGGGACACCCGGGGCGGCCCGGCTGCTCGACTTTCTGGCCAGCGAGTTCGGCTGGGACATCCGCAGCGACTCGGGTATCGGCCTCAAGCCGGTTTCGGTGACAGGCACCAAGCGGCTGGTGCGGGCTGCGATCCGTTATGCGATCCAGAATGATCGCAAGTCGGTGACGCTGGTCCACAAGGGCAACATCATGAAGTACACCGAGGGTGCCTTCCGTAACTGGGGCTACGAGGTGGTCAAAGACGAGTTCTCGGATGTCGCGGTGAGTTGGGCCGATTGCAACGGTGATCCGGGCGACAAGATCCTCGTCAAAGACGTGATCGCCGACGCCTTTCTCCAGCAGATCCTCACCCGGCCCGCCGAGTACGAGGTGATCGCCACCCTCAACCTCAACGGCGATTACATGTCGGATGCGCTGGCCGCCCAAGTGGGCGGGATCGGCATCGCTCCCGGGGCCAACATCAACTACGAGACCGGTGTTGCCATCTTCGAGGCCACTCACGGCACCGCTCCCAAGTATGCGGGCATGGACAAGGTGAATCCGGGTTCGCTGATCCTCTCCGGTGAGTTGATGCTGCGCTATCTCGGTTGGAATGAGGCTGCCGACCTGGTTGTGAAGGGTCTCGAGGCGGCCATCGGCGACAAGGTGGTCACCTACGACTTCGCCCGCCTCATGGATGGGGCCACGGAGGTCAAGACCTCGGAGTTTGCTACCGCGATGATCGAGCGCATGTAGCCGATGCATCTCGACCACCTCGCCATCGCAACCCGCGATGCC
>JBFJTO010000200.1:0-3433 GCA_041625295.1 Acidimicrobiia bacterium
CCAGCGGCTGCGCGCTCAGTCGTAAACACCTGCAAGATAGGTCTGGCCGTCGCGGTAGACGCATAGAAATGCACCCACAGAAGTGACCAGCTGATAGCGATCGGCGGCACTCTCGTCCTGCCACCAGCGCCCCGACAAGCGCCAGGGACCGCTCCAAGTGTGGACGGCTTCCCATCTCGACCCCAACCTGACCCGGGTCGGGATTCCGCCGTCCCATTCCACCTCGATGACCCTGGGGTCAGGCGGGACCAGGGCCGGTGTTGGAGAAGGTGTTGCTCCCGGCCATGGAGCCGAGGGATCGCGCACGACCGAAGCTTCCCCGTCTTCTCCCCATCGCCGCCATGCCACACGTTCGTTGGGCATACGCCCACCTTGAACCGTTCCTTGAAGCACTGAGTCGGGACCGACCAGGGCCTGGGCTCGCGCCAGCGATCGCTCCGCCTCTACACGGGCCGTGGCGTCATCGAACAGATCGAGTTGTCGCCCATCACCCGAAACGTCGGATGGGTCGATCCTGAGCCTGACAATTCCCCCCGGGGCCTTGCCGCTCTCGACCCAGGCGCGCAACTGCCACCACACCCGATCCGTGAGAGCCTGCTCGGTGAACGGGTCGGATGAACGCCAGATCCGGGTCCTGGTCGTACCGTCCGCAGCTTCCACCTCGACGGTGACACGATGCGGAGATGCCCCCTCCCTGCGCAAACCCACCATGAGACGTGCCGCCAGGGCTCGTGCCGCGAACGCGACTCTGTCCATGACTTCGAGCGGTTCCTCGAAACACGACTCGACTGCAAGCTCAGGAGGGATCGGACGCGGATGCACGGCGCGGTCTTCACCATGGGAGAGTCTGTGCATGCTCATGCCCAGATCGCCGAATCGCGAGACGACTGCTTCACGGGGCAGTTCCGCCAGCGAACCGAGTGTTGTGACACCAAGCCATCTGAAGGTATCGATAAGAGAATCGATCTCCGTGCTCTCTCCAACAAGGGTGGAGATGTCGAGTCTGGACAGAAATAGACCGGTGTCAGCGACGATCAACGGATGATCAGGTCTGGCCATCCGCGCTGCCCATGATGCAGCAAAAGGTCCATCGGCAAGCCCGAGATGGACGTGACCGTCGAGCTTGCCGGCAATGGTTTCAACCAGATTCTCCTCTCCCCCGTAATAAGCAACGGCACCTCTGACCGGTATGAATGCCAGTCCGGGTTCGGCAACCTCGACGCGGGGAACGATCTCTTCCAACGCTTCAATGATCGGCTCGAAGCGTCTCGACTCCTCACCGGGATCCCTGATGAGAACAAGCGCTCCCGGTGAAATGGCTTCGGCCTCGCGGCGCGGCATACCCCTCTTCACCCCGGCTTCGAACAGATCCATGGTGGCGGTGACCACCTTTCGATCCACAACGAGAATGGATTCACCCGACGGCGCGTCCGGTCTTCCCAGCGACCATTCCGGAAACCACACGCACAGAATCCTCACCTTCGTCCTCCACCTCGACGAGACGGGTCATGCCCGCAACTCCTTTTCCCGACGCCTCGAGAACCAGGCGTCTGTTGACCAGACGTCCATGACCGGCTTCAGGTCCCGACCAAACAACCTCGACCGCACGAAGACGGAGGTAGGACACTCCGGCCGCGAGACCGCCCTTTATCGGTCGCATAGCCATCCGAACCGAGCGAGCTCGCGCCAGCGCCGACAACTTGCGGATGTCTGCGTCTTTCACCCCCACCGGGACCTCTGCGAACACCGCTCTCATCCCATCGCACAGGGCAGCAGTCACCTGTACCCAAAGCCGCGGATCGTCGCAACGAACCACGACCAGACGATCGCTGACAACACCGGCCTCCGATGCCGCCAGCGGGGACATCCATCCCCGAACATCGACGGCAACGACATAGGAATGACGCGACGGGTCGGCGAGCATTCGATAGCCGAGCCTGGTCAGCCCGAATCCGGGTGGACCTTCGAGTTCGACGATCCGGCCAGGTTGCAAGGCCAGAAGATCATCACCTGGAACGAACCTCTCGATCTTGTTGGGGAGATCCCAACGGTCCACGTCACCGCCCTGGTCGACACACCGGGAGCTCCCGGGCATGAGAGTCTAATCGAACACATGTTCGATCCACAAGGGGTTGCGAAACATCGGCAAAACCCTCAGGCTCGGCGTTCCTCCAACTCCTCCAGCGTCTTGGGCCAGTCGCCCTTCAAGAGACGCGACAGGCTCCGGTCGGCCAGGAGCTTTCCGCCCGTCTGACACTTCGCGCAGTAGTTGGTCTCGTTCGCCGCGTAGACGATTCGCTGAACCGTCGAACCACACCGAGGACACGGATCGCCATACTTGCCATGCACCGCCATCTCCGGTCGAAAGGCCGTCACCTTCTTCGGCCACCCCACCCCGACCTGTCCACGCAGGATGTCGGTCCAGCGGGTCAGCGATTCGACGACCGCCAGACGCAGCCTCTCAATGTCTGCTGAGGTCATCGACGCCGTCCTCGTGACCGGTGACATCTTCGCCTCCCAGAGAATCTCGTCGGAAAATGCATTGCCGATACCCGAAAACAACCGCGGATCCGTGAGCGCCCTCTTCAAGGTGCGGTTCTCCCTGGTCAGGGCATCTGCGAAGCTCCTGGCATCTACCTCGAGTGGTTCCACGCCACCGCGGTTTTCGGCTGCAAGCTCGTCCTCGCCCGAGATCATCCAGATTCCCGCCCGGCGCTTCGACCCTTGCTCGGTGAGCGTCAGCGTGCCGTTGTCGAAGTCGAGAGCCGCCAAGCCGACCTTCTTGGGAATCAGGGCTCCAGGCGAGTCCACCCAACGGAGACGGCCGGCGATCATCAGATGAACGACCACGAACAAGCCGTCCCCGAAGTCGAAGACGATCCTCTTGCCGATCCGCCTCATTCCGCGCAACACCCGGCCGTCGGCAGCGTTGAAGGGCGGGTCGAACGTACGCAATACCGAGGGCGAAGCCACCCTCAGTTTGAGCAGCGTCCGCCCCACCGCCATCCGCTCGATGCTCTCGATGTAGACCACGATGTCGGGGAGCTCAGGCATCGGACGTGACCGCCCCCAGGCCTATCGCCGCGCCGGCCAATACCAACAGAGAGGCCACACCGGCCAGGATGCGATCGATCCCCCGATCGCGGGCCGTCTCGTACACGGAGATCAGGTCTCGTGCCAGCCGCTCGGCGTTGGAGAAGTCACCCGCGTTGAGCGCTGCGATCGCCCCGTCGATGCTTGTGTCCACGCCGATCAATCCGATCGACTCCAGAATGGCCGGATCCGCATGGCTGGCGGAGGGATCCGATGCGGCAACCACCAGGTCGATGGCCTCGAGTTGGGACTCGTAACGAGCACGGGACGTGGCAACGCTTGATATCTCGAACAGTTCCCGACCATCGGGAAGCGTGGCACCCACCGATGTCGCCTTGCG
>JBFJTO010000201.1:0-3424 GCA_041625295.1 Acidimicrobiia bacterium
ACCCGGGCGTCGCCCATGGGCGGAAACTTCGTGTAGTACTCCATGGGCTCGGCCGTCTCTTCGTTCCGCTGGACGCCGGCATATCCGATTCGGGCATCGGGGAGAAGCTCGACAGCGGCGTCGATGAGGCCCAATCCCGCCCTGAACACGGCAACGACCACGGTTGGCTTGGCCAGTCGTTGAGCGATCATGCCCTCCAACGGGGTCTCGATGTCCGAGTCGGCGGTCGGGAGGTCCGCCGTGGCCTCCGTCACCAACAGGTAGGCGAGCCGGCGAGCTGCCTGACGGAAGCTAGGCGGGGACGTGGTCCTGTCCCTGAGCACCGTCAGGTAGTGCTGGGCAAGCGGATGTTGTACCACGGTCACGGCCACGAGAAACTCCTCAAACTCGGGGGAAGAGTAATCCGCTGCCCTGCCCGTCGTTTGCCGCGGCGAAGACCCTCTCGAGGACCTGTGAAGTTCGAACGGGCCATGTCGTCTCTGGATGGCCTGGTGCCGGCGGCCTGGCTTCTCTGGGCCGTCACACCGTTTTCTGGATCAGTTGGACCTGGTTGCCGTCCGGGTCGGCCAGCGTCGCAAACCTGGATACCCCGGTGTCGGTTACAGCTCCAAGTGGGGATATGCCGGAGCGTTCGACCTCCTTCAAGCAGTTGTCGAGATCGGCCACGGCGAACGCGACGACGGCGTTTACGGCTTGGTGGGGTCCGCCACCTTGGTGCAGCGCAAAGGTGGGGCCTTCGCCGACCATGATCTGCCAGTCTCCGAAGCGTGGTCCCGCCTCGATGCCAAGCACGTGCCGGTACCACTCCACCGAGCGGTCGAGGTCGGAAACCCAGAAAAAGACGGTATCCATCCGGCCGATGCGCACCCCGTGAACCCTACCTGATACCGTCTTGCCACCTCATGTTCGACACACTCACGGAACGGTTCGACACCGTATTCGCACGCCTGCGATCGAAGGGACGGCTCGCCGAGAGCGACGTCGACTCTGCGCTGCGGGAGGTCCGCCTGGCTCTCCTGGAGGCCGATGTGAACGTGGCTGTGGTCAGAGATCTGCTGGCGAGGATCCGCGAGAGGGCCCTGGGGTCTGATGTGCACAAGAGCCTCACTCCCGGCCAACAGGTGATCAAAGTCGTTCACGACGAGTTGATCGTCACGCTGGGAAGCGAACCGGTTCCACTGACAAAGGGAGCGTCGCCGCTGACGATTCTCATGGTGGGACTCCAGGGTTCTGGCAAGACGACCACCGCCGCCAAGCTGGCCAACCTGCTCAAGAAACAGGGGAGACGGCCGCTTCTCGTTGCAGCCGATCTACAGCGACCGGCGGCGATCGAACAACTCGAGACCCTGGGCAGGCGGATCGGCGTGCCCGTGTATTCGGAAGCATCCGGCCGTCCCCGCAAGCTCGCCAAGAATGCAATCAAAGAGGCGGTCCGTCTGGGGCGCGATGCCGTGATCATCGACACGGCGGGTCGCCTCCAGATCGACTCGGAACTCATGGACGAACTCGCCGACATCCGTAAGGAAGTGAATCCTCGAGAGGTGCTTCTGGTCGTGGACGCCATGACCGGCCAGGACGCCGTCAACGTTGCAGCCGGATTCGCCGAACGAACCCACATCACCGGGGTGGTGATGTCCAAGCTGGACGGTGATGCCAGGGGAGGGGCCGCTATCTCCGTGAGGGAGGTGACCGGGGTACCGATCAAGTTTGCCGGGATCGGTGAGGCGATGGACGACTTCGAAGCCTTCCATCCCGATCGCATGGCCGGGCGAATCCTTGGAATGGGTGATGTGCTCACGCTCATAGAGAAGGCCGAGCAGACCTTTGACGAGCGTGAGGCGGAGAAGGCCGCCAAGAAAATGCAAAAGGGGAAGTTCGATCTGGAGGATTTCCTCACCCAGTTCCAGATGATCAAGCGGATGGGGTCGCTCAAGGACATATTTGCTATGCTCCCTGGCTCCGGATCGCTTCTTCGCAATGTCGAATTCGACGACCGGGAGGTTCGCCGCGTCGAAGGGATCATCCGATCGATGACCCCAGAGGAGCGCCGCAACCCCAAGATGATCGGCGGCGGCCGGAGACGGAGGATCGCGACCGGGTCGGGCACCACCCCCCAGGACGTGAACCGGCTTCTCAAGCAATTCGCCGATGCACAAACGATGATGAAACAGTTGGCCGGAGGTCGCGGAATCCCTGGGATGCCGGGCCTCGGGCGCAAAGGCAAGAGGTGAGTTGAATGGCCGTCAAGATGCGGTTGATGCGGATGGGAAAGAAGCGGGCGTCTCATTACCGCGTCGTGGTTATCGACGGTCGGGCCCCTCGTGACGGCCGGTACATCGATCAGATCGGTGTCTACGACCCCAACCAGGATCCTTCGTTGATCGAAATCGACACCGACAAGGCGGTCGATTGGTTGAAGAAGGGTGTCCAGCCCACCGACTCCGTGCGAAAGCTCCTGGAGATTTCGGGGGCAATGTCGAAGTTCAAAGTGGCGTCTGGAAAGATCCACACGGTCGGCTCGACGCCACCGGCGGCGCCGGCCCCCAAGGTCGAGGCTCCTGTTGTCGAGACGGCTGCGGTGGAGGCTCCACCGGTCGTGGACCTTTCCCCCGCCACCACGGAAGAGGAGTGATCGTGGCAAAAGGCGACATCGTCAGAAGTGTGGTCACCTATCTCGCAAGAGAGATCGTCGAAGATGCCGACGCAGTCGAGGTGACAATGGTCGAGCAAGGTCCCGACGAGGTCATCGCCGAGGTTCGTACCGCCAAGGGCGACCTCGGTCGCGTGATCGGCCGTCGCGGGCGGGTTGCTCGCGCCATACGTACGGTCGCCCAGGCGGCCGCCGATGAGGAAGGCCTGCAATCCGGAGTTGAGTTTCTCGACTGATCGCGTGGTCGTGGGCCGTGTGGGTCGACCCCATGGCCTGAAAGGCTTGATCCTGGTTCATCCCGAGACCGACGATCCCGGTCGTTTCGCTCCCGGGTCGACTCTCGAGGTCGCAGGAGCCGATCTCAGGATCGTTTCTGCCCATGTCGCCGACAAGGGCTTGCTTGTGCGTTTCGAGGGGATTTCCGACCGCACCGCCGCCGAGGCGATAGCGGGGTCGGAGATCACGATCTCGGCGGCGCAGCGGCGGCGTTTGGGTCCCGACGAATTCTGGCCCGATGAGCTTGTCGGGTTGGAAGCGAGAACCGTCGCGGGATCTCGAATCGGCGTCATCGAGGACGTTGTCGAAGGAGTCGGCCAATACCGGTTGGTGATTTCAACCGATGGCGACACCAAGGAGGTTCCGTTCGTGACGGAATTGGTGTCGGTCATCGATGTGGAGGCCGGGTATCTGACGGTTGCCGACATCGACGGCCTCATCTGATCAGCTCGCTTGCAGCGCCACCTCGGTGAGGCCATTGAGGTCGAGCATGACCGA
>JBFJTO010000202.1:0-3415 GCA_041625295.1 Acidimicrobiia bacterium
CCTTCATGTAGAAGACTCGTTTTTGAATGGTCGCGAAGTTGGTGAGCATCCCTCCCAACCACCGGTAATTCACGTATGGCATCTCGGCCAGGGCGGCGGCATCCGAAATCGGACCTTGAGCCTGCTTCTTGGTGCCGATGAACAGGATCGTTCCGCCGTTGGCGGTCAGGTCTTTGGCATAGGCGACGGCTTTGTTGACCTGTTCCAGCGTCTGCCGCAGATCGATGATGTGGATTCCGTTGCGCTCCCCATAGATGAACGGAGCCATCTTGGGGTTCCATCGCCGAGTCTGGTGACCGAAATGGACACCTGCCTCGAGCAGTTGCTTCATAGTGACGCCTGCCACTTGTGCTCCTTTGGTTGTTTCCTCCGCCCGCGGGATGTTCCGGCCTTGACGGCCACCTCAACGAGCCTCAGCTCGACCAGAGAGGTGCACGGGCGTGCGTGATTGCCGAAAGTGTAGCCACCCCGAAAAGGGCCTTCACCGAAGCGTGGGTTCGGCCATCCGGTTGCGAAGGCTCATCACGCTCTTGGCGTGGATCTGACATACCCTCGACTCGGTGACACCGAGAACGTCGCCGATCTCGGACAGTGTCAATCCTTCGTAGTAGTACAGCGTGAGAACGAGCCTCTCTCGATCGGGAAGGCGGTTGACGGCATCGGCGAGAACCCGGCGGGTCTCTTCCTTCTGAAATGCCGCCTCCGGGCTGAGCCCGTCGGAGTCGGCAACCATATCTCCAAGCGATGCCCCGCCCTCCGGGGCAAAGACCTCGTCGAGCGCCAGCAGTCCGAGGTTGGAGATCTCGGCGAGGTTGTCTCGCAAGTCCTCGACATCGATCGACATGTGGGTCGCGAGTTCCGTCTCCGAGGGGGTTCTCTGAATCCTGTGCTCGAGATCCGACATCGATCGCTCGATCTCCCGCGCCTTCGACCGCACCGATCGCGGGACCCAGTCGAGGGCTCGTAGCTCATCGAGAATCGCCCCTTTGATCCGGCTTATGGCGTAGGTCTCGAATTTGAAGCCTCGCTCCGGCTCGAACCGGTCGATGGCATCGATGAGACCGAAAACGCCATAGGAGACCAAATCTGCCTGATCCACGTTGCGTGGCAACCCGGCGCCGACGCGGCCGGCGACAAACTTGACGAGCGGCGAGTACTGAACGATCAAGAGATCGCGAGCGGAGATGTCACTGGTCGTCTTGAAACGGTTCCAGAGCCTGCTCAGCTCGTCAGTTGGTTCCGTTTCTGGCATGTCGACTATCTGGACCTCCGATGGATTCGAGTGTAGAGATGGGGGTGGTGCCGAGCAACGAAGGCGCCCATCCGACCATTCCCGACTCGAACACGATCTCACCACGAGCCTCCAATCGGCTCAATTCGGTCATGATCTCGGCGACGGGACGCCCCAGAGCGGAAACCACGTCGTCGAGCGCCATCGGAACCGCGCCGATGATACCCAGCAGCGGCGAAGCATCCCTGATGTGGCCGGGTTCGGAAGGACCCACGACGGAGTCTATGGCCTCGCACATCTCGTCGATGGATGTGATTGGAAACGCACCGTCTCTGATCAGGAGGTTGCAGCCCATCGACGTGGACCGGTCGATGTCTCCGGGGATGGCGAAGACCTCGCGACCGAGCTCGAGCGCGAGCCGGGCAGTGATCAATGCCCCGGATCGGACTGCAGCCTCGACAACGACCACGACAGAGCTGAGTGCAGCGATGATGCGGTTCCGGTGCGGGAATCTCCAGGCTTCGGGGAGAGTCCCCGGAGGAAACTCACTGACGACAGACCCGCCGGTCTCTACGATCCGCTCCCCCAGCGCCCGGTTCTGCCGGGGATACCAGACGTCGATACCGCTGCCCAGCACGGCGACTCCCCGTCCCCCAGATCCGACCACTCCCCGGTGGGCAGCAGCATCGATTCCGCGGGCGAGACCAGATACCACGATCCGACCTTGATTCGCGAGAACCGAACCGATCCGGTCGGCGATCCCGAGCCCATATGCCGACGCCCTCCGCGAGCCGATAACGGCCACGCGCTCTCCATCCGGGATCGAACCCTTGAGGAACATCCATCTTGGCGCTCCAGGGACGCCGTCGAGTCCGGGCAGCGGCTCGGTCGAGAACGTCACCGCCATGCCGGCTAGCTCGCCGCGCCTCTGCCCGGCCGGCACCGCCACTGCCGCCGAGATTCGGTCGGACAGCCGGAGCCGCCGGGCGACGACCGCATCCACGACGTTCTCGATTCCGCCCAGGCGGTCGACCAGCCGATCGACCCTGTCGGGGGCCATCGCCGCGAACGCCAACCGCAACGCGGCGTCGTCGCTCATGGCCCCCCTCTCAACGCCATGGCCTCGGCGACGTGGCTCTCGGCGACAACCTGGCAGTCGGCCAGATCGGCGATGGTCCGTGCGACTCGCCGGACCCTGGCGAAGCCGCGTCCCGAGATCCGACCCATCGCGAGTGCATCCCTGAGCATGGCCTCCGCGGGGGATTCCATCTCGATCGCCTCCAGCCCAGCCTGGTCCAGGTGGCCGTTGATACAGCCTCGGGACATCGCCAAGGCGCGAGCCCTGACGACGCGCTCCCTGACGTCGGAGGACCGCTCGCCACGAGGTCCGTCGATGGAGCCCGGTCGGCCCACCGCGATGCGGATGTCGAACCGGTCCAGAAAAGGACCAGACATCCGTCGCCGGTATCTCGCAACTGCCGCCTCCGTGCACACACATGGAGAGGTTCGATCACCGAGATGACCGCACGGACACGGATTTGCAGCAGCCACAAGCTGAACCTGTGCGGGAAACGCCAGTGAGAGCCCCCGGCGAGCCAGCCGGATCTCCCCATCTTCGAGGGGCTGACGCAAGGAGTCGAGAAGGTGCGGGGAGAACTCGCCAAGCTCGTCCATGAGGAGAACCCCGTGCGCCGCGAGACTCAACTCCCCCGGTACGAGGCGGCCGGACCCCCCGCCAAGGATGCTGGCAAGACTCGCCGAGTGGTGCGGTGCCCGAAACGGCCGAGAAAGGCCGCCTTCCCACACCCGATCCGCAGCCGACCAGGCAGTGGCCACTTGAACGAGTTCGTCATGCTCGAGCGGCGGGAGGATCCCGGGCAACCTGCGAGCCAGCATGGTCTTGCCGCAACCGGGCGGTCCGGTCATCAAGAAGTGATGGCCACCGGCCGCGGCGATCTCCAGAGCCCGGCGAGCCACCGGTTGCCCCCGGACGTCGGACAGATCGAGGAGGGGCGGACCGACTGGATTGACAGGGACTGCCGCGGGCCGGATGCCCACCGGCTCCAGGGCAGAGACAACGGCCTCCGCAAGGCTATCGACCGGTCGAACGTCGGCTCCTCTGACCAGCGTTGCTTCAGCCACGCCCGACCGCGGCACGAGGCATGGAACCCCCAGCTGTGCAGC